>NZ_RZSB01000329.1:0-6339 GCF_004023285.1 Mesorhizobium sp. M2A.F.Ca.ET.067.02.1.1 | reverse complement strand
GAACGACACCTACCAGAACGACACGCGCGATTTCACCCCGGTGCTGACGCCGATCGTCGCCTTGAAGCCCGACCTGCTCGTGTTGTCGGGCGTAGCACCCGCCAACGCGCCGCTGCTCATCCGCGCCGCCCGCGAGCTCGGCTATGAAGGCCTGATCTCGACTGAAACCGCGCAGGACGCCAAGGTCCTGGAAGAGGGCGCCGGCGAATATGCCAACGGCTTCATCTCCGTCGGCGGCGCCTCCACGCCGGAGATCGCTTCGGACGAGATGAAGGAATTCGTCACCCGCTACACCAAGATGTTCGGCGAATACAACGACGAGTCCAACACCAAGGTCTACGCGCTGGAATACATCCTCGACACGCTGAAGGCCAATCCGGCGGCCATCAGCGATGTCGCGGAATTCAAGAAGACCATGGACACCTTCACCGCGCCCAATCCCTTCCTGAAGGGCGACGCCAAGCTCAGCTATGTCGGCGCGACGTCCTTCGGCCAGAAGCGCCAGCTCTCGGTGCCGATGGTGGTCAACGAATACAAGGACGGCGCTTTCCAGACCCTGTTCGTCGGCTCCGTCGACTAGCGTAACCTTCGAGCGTATTTCCTCAAGCTTGCCATGGGGTCCGGTCGATAGGCCGGACTCCATGGAAGATCGAAGGTATCCATGGAACAGGTCATCGCCAACGGATTGTATCTCGGTGCCCAATATGCGCTGATCGCGCTGGGGCTGACCCTGATCTTCGCCCTGATGAACGTGCTCAATTTCGCCCACGGCCAGATGTATGTGCTGGGCGGGTTCATCACCTACACCGTCTACGGCCAGCTCGGCCTGCCTTTCGTGGTGGCGCTGCTCGCCTCGGGCGTGACGCTGGCCGTCATCGGCGCGCTGATGGAGAAATTCCTCTTCCGAACCGTCATCCGGCGCAGCCATCGCGAGGAAAGCACCATGCTACTGGCCGCCGCGACCGCCTTCTTCTTCGACGCCGTCATCCTGCTTCTGTTCGGCGAGAAGCAGCGCGGCGTTCCCAAGATCGTCAAGGGCGTGTTCAACGACGTTGGCATCATCATGCCTTACGACCGCATCGTCGTCGGTGCGCTGGCGATCGTCTTCATCGGCGCCTTCGTGCTCTACATGCAGTACAGCCGGGTCGGCCGCGCCATGCGCGCGCTTGCACAGGACCGTGTCGCCGCCCAGCTTATGGGCGTCCGCGTCGACCGCTATTCGATGATCGGCTTCGCCATGGGCGCCATGCTGGCGGGCGTCGTCGGCGGGCTGCTGGTCACCATCACCGGCGTCAATTCAGGCATCGGCGGGCCGATCTCGATCAAGGCCTTCCTGATGGTGATGATCGGCGGCGCCGGCGTCGTCGGCGGCGCGATCGCCGGTGGGTTCATCCTCGGCATGATGGAGTCGGTCGGCCTCACCGTGCTGCGCGAATATGGCGACGTCACCTATCTCGTCATCTTCGCCGCCCTGATGGTGTTCCTGTCGGTCCGCCCCAACGGGCTGATGGGCAAGCCCTGGGGTTGATCGCGCCATGACCCTCAATCGCAACACCAGGATCGCCGCGGTCGTCGCCTTCCTGGCGATCGTCTTCATCGCCGTGCCGGCCGCGATCTCGGCGAGCGGCCGCTTCGACCTCTATTACACGCTGACCTCGGTGGCGCTGCTCAGCATCGCCAGCGCCGGTGTCTGGCTCACCTTCTACATTGGCCGCATCAACATCGGCCAGGGAGCCTATGCGCTGATGGGCGGCTATGTCTCCGCCATACTGGTGATGAACCATGGCTGGTCGTTCTGGCTGACCTTGCCGGTGGCCGGGCTTTTCTGCGCCGCGGCAAGCGTGCTGATCGGGTTGCCGATCCTGCGCCTGCGCGGCGTCTATTTCGCCATGGTCACGCTGGTGCTGACCGAGGTTGCGCGCCTGCTCGCTCTGGCGCTGCCGATCACCAACGGCGCCAAGGGCATCGTCAGCATTCCGCTGCCCGGCGCGCTGTCGGTCTTCGGTATCACGCTGATCCCCGATTTCGCCACGCTGCAGAATTCGCGGCTCGCCTTCTACCTGCTGGCGGTCACGCTGATGGTGGTCTGCTTCGCCATCATGTACCGGCTGGTCAATTCGCGCATCGGCAAGCTGTGCCAGTCGCTGCAGCAGAACGAGGAGCTCGCCTCCTCGATCGGCGTCAACATCGCCTATCTGCGCGTCATCGCCTATGCCGTCTCGTCCTTCTTCGGCGGCGTTTCCGGCGCCATCTTCGCCGCCATCTCGCAGTCGATCTACCCGTCGAGCTTTACGGTCACCGATTCCGTCAACTTCATGCTGAACTGCTTCCTCGGCGGCCTCGGCTATGTGTTCGGTCCGATGCTCGGCACGCTGGTGCTCTATTTCGGCTGGGACCTTCTGTTCCAGACCGGCCAGTTCCAGCTGCTCATCTATTCCGCCCTGATGATCGTCCTGATGCTGGTGCTGCCCAACGGCCTGCTCAGCCTTGCCGAAACGACCCGGAAGAAGGGTTGAGCCATGGCCGAAATGCTCGAGGTCTCCGGTATCACCAAACGCTTCGGCGGCCTGGTCGCGGTCAACAACGTCTCCTTTTCGGTGCGCGAGAAAGAGATCCTGTCGGTGATCGGTCCGAACGGCGCCGGCAAGTCGACTTTGTTCAAGCTGATCTCATCTTTCCTGCGCCCGACGACAGGCGAGGTGCGCCTGAAGGGCGAACGCATCTCCGGCCTCGCGCCGCACATCGCCGCCCGCAGGGGCGTGGTGCGCACCTTCCAGGAAACCACCATCTTCAAGAACATGAGCGTGCGCGACAACGTCATCATCGCGCACCATCTGCGCTCCAAGGCGAGCCTGTTCGGCTTCTTCCTCGGCACCGGCACGGCAAAAGCCGACGAAGCGGCCTTCGGGCAATCGGCCGATGAGATTCTGGCGCTGCTTGGCCTCTCCTCGCTCGCTTATGAGATTGCCCGCAACCTGCCGCATGGCCATTTGCGGGCGTTGGGCATCGCCATCGGTCTCGCCACCGATCCTTCCATCCTGCTGCTCGACGAACCCTTCGCCGGCATGAACCATGACGAGACCATGCGCATGGTCGAGATGGTGCGGCGTCTGCGCGAGCGCGGCCTGACAATCCTTCTGGTCGAGCATGATATGCCGGCTGTGATGAGGATTTCGGACCGGCTCGTCGTGCTCAATTTCGGGCAGAAGATCGCCGAGGGAACGCCGTCGGAGATCCAGGCCAACGACAAGGTGATCGAGGCCTATCTCGGCAGCGAAGACGAGGCGATCGGCCTATGAACCAGATCCTGAACTTCGCCAATGTCGAGCTCTATTACGACCACGTCTACGCGCTGAAAGGCGTCTCGCTGGAGGTCGACGAGGGCGAGACGGTCGCGCTGATCGGCGCCAACGGCGCGGGCAAGTCGTCGATCCTTCGCGCCATCACCGGCCTGCGCAAGATCAGGTCCGGCGAGATCCATTATGGCGGCAAGCGGATCGATGGCGCGGCGCCCGACGAGATCGTCAAGATGGGCATTGCCATGGTGCCGGAAGGACGCCGCGTCTTCCCCTATATGTCGGTCAGGGACAACCTCCTGATGGGTGCCTTCACGCGCACAAGCAAATCCGAGATCGCCGCGTCGATGGAGATGGTGCTGGGGCGGTTTCCCCGGCTGAAGGAGCGCTTCTCGCAGGCCGCAGGCACGATGAGCGGTGGCGAGCAGCAGATGCTGGTCATCGGGCGCGCGCTGATGGCGAAGCCGAAGCTGTTGCTGCTCGACGAGCCGTCGCTGGGCGTCGCGCCAAAGCTCGTCCAGGACATCGCCCGCTCCATCGTCGCCATCAACCGCGACGAGAAGGTCAGCGTGCTGCTGGTCGAGCAGAATTCGCGCATGGCGCTGCGCATCTCGCAGCGTGCCTACGCGCTGACCACCGGTAGTGTCGCGCTGAGCGGCAATTCCGCCGAACTGCTGACCGACGACCGGGTCAAGCGTCTTTATCTCGGCGGCGAGATCTGAGGCTGATTGGAATGCGCATTCTCGTCATCAACCCCAACACGACAGCGTCGATGACCGCCAAGATCGGCGAGGCGGCGGCAAGCGTCGCCTCCGACGCCTCAGAGATTGTTGCCGTCAATCCGACGGACGGCCCGCCGAGCATCGAGGGTTATTTCGACGAGGTCTTCGCCATTCCGGGCATCATCGCCGAGATGGGCAAGGCGCCCGCCGATGCCTATGTCATCGCCTGCTTCGACGATACCGGCCTCGATGCCGCGCGTTGCGCCACCGAGGCTCCGGTGATCGGTATCGGCGAGGCGGCGTTCCATATGGCGAGCCTTGTCGCGGGCAAGTTCAGCGTCGTCACCACGCTTGCCCGTTCGGTGCCGGCGATCGAGCACAATCTGGCGAAATACGGCCTTGCCTCGCGCTGCGCCAAGGTACGCTCGTCGGACGTCGCTGTGCTCGAGCTCGAACGTCCGGGCTCGAATGCAAGACATCGGATATCGCAGGAGATTGCGCGCGCCATTCGCGAGGACCATGCCGAAGCGATCGTGCTCGGCTGCGCCGGCATGGCCGATCTCGCGCGCAGCCTGTCCGAGGAGCATGGGGTTCCGGTGCTGGACGGTGTGGTCTGCGCCGTCACGCTGGCCGAGAGCCTGTTCAAGGTCGGCTTGAAAACATCGAAGATCGGCGGCTATGCGGCTCCGCGCGGCAAGCGGTTCGCCGGCATGTTCGCACCGCTGTCGCCGGCCGGCTGAGACGAGTCGTATAAGGCCGGCTGCCCGGGATTGACCACCGCGCAAGCCATATTAGATTGAGCCGACCTCTACCAATGGAGGCAAATCAGGCGGGCTGCGCCTGCGCGTTGAAGAGCATGTTGACGGTACTCAGGGAAGACGATCGAGACGACAAGCCGGCGGCGCGCTGGTCGCCGATCTATTACGGGCTGAGGGACGCCATCGTCAGCCACCGTCTCGCGCCGGGCACCAAGCTGCCGGAAGACGAGCTGGCCTCGATCTATTCGGTGAGCCGCACCGTCGTCCGCGCCGCCCTGCAGGCACTCGCGCATGACCGGCTGGCACGGCTGGAGCCAAATCGCGGCGCTTTTGTCGCGCAGCCGTCGAAGATGGAGGCGCGCGAGGTGTTCGAGGCTCGGGCGCTGATCGAGCCCAAGGTGGCGGCGCTTGCCGCCAAGGCGGCGGTGCCGTCGGACATCGTGCAATTGCGCCACCATCTCGAAAAGGAGCATGAGGCGCTGCATGATGGCCGCGACAGCGACGCCATCATGCTGTCGGCGCGCTTCCATGTCGGCATCGCCGAGATCGCGGCGCATTCGGTCTTCACCAACTTCGTGCGCGATCTCGTCTCGCACTCCTCGCTGATCATCGCGCTTTACTGGAAGCGCCGTGACGCAACCTGCGAGAAGCACGCCCATCACGCCCTGGTCGACGCGATCGAAGTCGGCAACAGCGCCGACGCGGCCGCCTTGATGAACAGCCACTTGGTCGACCTGCTGTCGGGACTCGATCTCACGGACAAGGTTGAAAAATCCGACAGTTTGGCGGATCTGTTGCGCGCCTAACCCAACTGGGGAGGTTGAGGCGGTTCAGCTTGGTTGCCGAACCGCCCCGGGGGCCAGCTATGCCGCGGCGGCTTGCGAATAGTCCATCTGCTTAAGGTCGGCGATGAGGCCGGGTCCGGTCGGCTGCCAGCTGAGATGCGCGCGCGTCCATTCGCTCGACGCCGGCAGGTCGAGGCCGGCGAACATGGCGAGCCACCCGAAATGGTCCGCTGCCTCGTCCTGCGACAGCGAGACCACAGGGACGTTCAGCCCGGCGCCGATCACTTCCGCGATCTCGCGCACCGGAATGCCTTCCTCGGCAACGGCGTTGTAGCGCACGCCGGCTTCCTGTTTGTCGAGCGCCAGGCGGTAGAGCTTGGCGACGTCGAGCACATGCGCCGCCGACCACCGGTTGCGGCCTTCGCCGAGATAGGCCGACACGCCCTTGGCGCGTGTCTGGGCGATCAGCGGTGTGATCAGGCCCTGCTTCACCGTGTCGTGTACCTGAGGCAAGCGCACCACCGATACTTTGACGCCCTTCTCGGCTATCGCCGCGCCGGTAAACTCCGACAGGATGCGCGGATTGGGATGGTCGGTGTTGAAGACGTCTTCTCTCGCCGGCTGTCCGTGTTCGGCGGAGCCCATGCCGACACCCGACGTGATGATGAGCAGCCGGTCCGAGCCGGCCAGCGCGCCGCCCAGCGCTTCGATGACCCGCTTGTCCTTCTCGCAATTGGCGACGAAATTCGAGAAATTGTGGTCGAAGGCGGTGTGGATC
>NZ_RZSB01000328.1:0-6353 GCF_004023285.1 Mesorhizobium sp. M2A.F.Ca.ET.067.02.1.1 | reverse complement strand
CATCGTGCCCGCCTGCGTCCTGCGGCAACGGATCGCCCTGGTATGGGCGCCGCAGGTCGACATCCGCGCCCGCTTCGGCCAGAGCGGCACCGACCTGACCGAGGCCGGTATTGTCGTAGTTCTGGACCACCAGCACGCGCATCGAGAATCCTGCTGACATGAAAAGGCTGGGGCGAGCGATATCATGCGGCCCGTGTTTCAGCCAAGATGCGCGGCGGGAGAGAAAGCTATGCCACTGCAGAACCGGGTCGATCCCTTCGGCGCCATCCATGCCGTGCCGGAACGCGGCCTGTTCACCGGCAATCGCGGCATCATCCATGATCCGGAGACCAAGACTCTGCTGAGGAAGCGCTGGGCCTTGCCGGCCTGGATCATCTGTGTGTGCGAGTTCCGAAACGTGCGGCGCGAGCCGATGGGCCGCAACAGGGGAGGAAAGGCTGGTTGGACCGAATTGTTCTTCCTTGACGAGGTGACGGCGTTGGCCGCCGGCCACCGGCCCTGCTTCTTCTGCCGGCGCGAACGGGCGACCGATTTCGTCGGCCGCTTCGGCAAGGCCTTCGGCATCGCAGAGCCCCGCGCGCCGATGGTCGACAAACGGCTGCACAGGGAACGGCTGGCTTCGGGTGGACGGCCGCCTCGCGTAACCGTACCGGAGCTTGGCGGCTTGCCTGATGGAGCGATGATCGCGCAGGGCGACACCGCCTACGCGCTGCGTTCCGGAAAGGCACTTGAATGGTCCTTCGCGGGTTTCGCCGGTCAAACCGGCTTCGATCGCTTCACCGGCCGATCGCTGCGCCTGCTGACGCCGGCGACCACCATCGCGGTGCTGCGGCAAGGCTTTGCGCCTGTCTGGCATCCGACCGCCGACACTTGACGATATCCATCGCCTCGCCCATTGCTCGGCAGATATTCGCGGGATGGCCCGCAAATATCTGCCTAGATTCCCTTGTTTTTCGCAGGTTCTGATCGCAAAACCGCGGGGACACTTTTGCGGGACCTGCCTGGGCCATGCGTGCCAACTACAAAATGCAGCGGCTGTTCGTGCCGGACGATCTAGGCTCAGGCGTCGAATTCGATGCCGGACAGCAGCAGAGCCATTATCTCGCCCATGTGCTGCGGCTCGGCGAAGGCGCCGAGGTGCTGCTTTTCAACGGCCGCGACGGCGAATGGTCGGCTGCGATCGCCGCTAAATCCAAGAAGGCTGTCCGGTTGAAAGTGCTGGAGCTGCAGCGGCCGCAGCCGCCGCTGCCCGACCTCGTCTATTGCTTCGCGCCGCTCAAGCAGGGGCGGCTCGACTACCTGGTGCAGAAGGCGGTCGAGATGGGCGCCGGCGTGCTGCAGCCAGTCATCACCCAGCACACGCAGGTGGCGAAGCCCGGCATCGAGCGGCTGCGCGCCAATGTCGTCGAGGCGGCCGAGCAATGCGGCATCCTCGCGGTGCCGGACGTGCGTGAAGCAGAGAAGCTGGAGCGGCTGCTCGCCAGTTGGGACAGGGAGCGGCGGCTGATCTTCTGCGACGAGGACGCTTCGACCAACAATCCGCTGCCGGCCCTGCAGGCGGTAAGGGAGAAGAAACTTGCGCTTCTGGTCGGTCCCGAAGGCGGATTTTCCGAGGACGAGCGCAGGATGCTGAGGCCCTTGCCTTTCGTCACCGCCATCCCGCTCGGACCGCGGATCCTGCGCGCCGACACGGCGGCAGTGGCGGCGCTTGCCGCCATCCAGGTGACGATCGGCGACTGGTAAATCAAATCCCATTGAGGCCTGGCTCAGGATTTTTTGCTTGATCGGCTGCCGGCATTTCGTCCATCTAGCGCCGGCGGCCGTCCGGCCTCTGCAGCACCGCGCATGCTTTTCGACGCACGAAGGGCGCTGTAACACTTAGGAACTGTGCAGGACGCCTGGCGGAAGTCGATGCCGATTTCCGGGGCAAAGCGCTCGGAGGGGCCTCATGGCGCGCGACACGACCGATACCCAGCCCATCGAAGGGATCGACGAACTGGTCGGCTATCTGGCCGCCGGCAACAAGCCGCGCGACAAATGGCGCATCGGCACCGAGCACGAAAAATTCCCCTTCTATGTCGACGGCAACGCGCCGGTGCCCTATGGCGGCGAGCGCGGCATCCGCGCCATCCTCGAAGGCATGCAGGAAAAGCTCGGCTGGGATCCGATCATGGATGCCGGCCGCATCATCGGCCTTGTCGAGCCGACCGGACAGGGCGCGATCTCGCTGGAGCCCGGCGGCCAGTTCGAGCTTTCCGGCGCGCCGCTGGAATCGATCCATCAGACCTGCCGCGAGGGCAACGCGCATCTGGCGCAGGTGCGTGAGATCGCCGAGCCGCTCGGTATCCGCTTCCTCGGCCTTGGCGGCAGCCCGAAGTGGTCGCTGGCCGACACGCCGAAAATGCCGAAGTCGCGCTACGAGATCATGACGCGCTACATGCCGAAGGTCGGCACCAAGGGCCTCGACATGATGTACCGCACCTGCACGATCCAGGTGAATCTCGACTTCGAGAGCGAGATCGACATGCGCCGCAAGATGCAGGTGTCGCTGAAGCTGCAGCCGCTGTCGACGGCGCTGTTCGCCAACTCGCCCTTCACCGAGAGCCGGCCGAACGGGCTGCAGAGCTGGCGCGGCGACATCTGGCGCGACACCGACAACCAACGCTCCGGCATGCTTGAATTCTGCTTATCGCCCGATTTCGGCTTTGCCGACTATGTCGAATGGGCGCTCGACGTGCCGATGTATTTCGTCATCCGCGACGGCCAGTATCACGACATGACGCGCTACACCTTCCGCCAGTTCATGGCGGGTGCGGCGCGCAATGAAATCCCCGACGGCCTGCCGACCATGGGCGACTGGGCGAACCATCTCTCTACCTTGTTCCCCGACGTGCGGCTGAAGCGTTTCCTCGAAATGCGCGGCGCCGATGGCGGCCCGTGGCGTCGCATCTGCGCCCTGCCCGCCTTCTGGGTCGGGCTACTCTATGACGAGCAGGCGCTGGACGCCGTCGAGGCGCTGACCGCAAGCTGGACCTATCAGGAAGCGCTGGCGATGCGCAATGCCGTGCCGGAGCTTGGCATCGCGGCGCCGTTCCGCAACGCCACCTTGCGCGACGTCGCCCGCGACGTGCTCGCCATCTCGCGCATGGGCCTGAAGAACCGCGGCAAGAAGAACCGCGACGGTTATGACGAGACGTCGTTCCTCAACACGCTGGACGAGGTCGTCTCGCGCGGCACCACCAGCGCCGAGGAGATGCTGTCGGCCTACCACACGCGCTGGGGCGGCTCGATCGAGCCGGTGTTCATGGAATATGCCTATTAACTGTCCGGTGTACGCCGAGCGGTTGGGCAGCAAAAGCCGCTTCAATCGGTGATGGAAACGAACTAGGCTCTCCGACGAGGATATTGTCGGAGGAGAACCCAATGCCTTCCCTGTTCGACATTTTTGCCCAAGCCCAGAATGGCGCCGGCATGCAGGCGCTGGCCCAGCAATATGGGCTTTCGATGCAGCAGACGCAGGCCGCGGTCCAGGCGCTGCTGCCCGCCTTCTCGCAGGGGCTCCAGCGCAACACCGCCGATCCCTACGGGATGGGCGCCTTCATGACGGCGATGGCGAGCGGCCAGCACGCCAAATATTTCGAGGATGCGACAAGAGCCTTTTCGCCGCAAGGCATCGATGAGGGTAATGGCATTCTCGGCCATCTGTTCGGCTCGAAGGAGCTGTCGCGCGCCGTGGCGAACCAGGCCGCGCAGGCGACGGGGCTCAGCCAGCAGGTGTTGCAGCAGATGCTGCCGGCCATGGCCTCGATGATGATGGGCGGGCTGTTCAAGCAGACCAACAATCAGTTGACCGGGGGGCAGATGCAGGCCTTCGGCGGCAGCGGCAATCCGCTCGGCGAGATCATCGAGCAGATGATGCGGCAGGGCGGCCTCGCGCCGGCGCCGCAAACGCGGCAGGCGCCGGCGCCCAATCCCTATGGCGAGAATCCGCTCGGCAAGGTGCTGCAGGACATGTTCGGCGGCGGCGCGGCGCAGCCGCAAAGCCAGACACAGCAAGCGCCCAATCCCTACGGCGAGAACCCGCTTGGCAAGGTGCTGCAGGATATGTTCGGCGGCAGCGCGCAGCCGCAAAGCCAGCCCCAGCAGACGCAAAGCCCCTATGGCGACAATCCGCTCGGCAAGATCTTCGAGGAGATGCTGCGCCAGGGCGGTGGCGGCTTCGGCGCGCCCGGCGGGCAGCCGGCGCCGCAGCCGCAACAGCGCCAACCGCAGCAGAGCGCGCCGCAACAGCCGCAGGCCAACCCGAGCGGCCGTCCGCGAAACCCGTTCGATGACATCTTCGGCAAGATGTTCGAGACCGGCGCGCAGCAGCGCGACGAATATCAGAAGGGCGTGGAGACGATCTTCGACCAGTTCAAGCGCGACATGGACCGGCGTTGAGTCCCCGAACGCCCCCGGAGCGACGTTCCGCGAGCAAGAGACCCGAGCAGATGCGCCGCGATCGTCGCCGCGACTGCTTGCAGGGTGTTTTCGACCACAAACTTCACTACCGAGTATGATGGATCATAAGGAAAAGCGGATGCGCCCTTCGTCCTCTATGTTGCTACTGATGCTTGCCGTATCGTTGATGGGCTGCACAACAAGCAACGGAAACGCCGGCCAAAGCTCGAAGAACGAGGCGCAATGCGTTGGCTTCGGTTTTGAACAAGGTACGGATGCTTTCGCCAATTGCATGATGCAGCTTTCACTGCGGCAGGGGGGCTCGCAGCAGCCCGACCACGATACCCTCGTCAATCAATACAGAAGCCGCAGCAAGGCCCGACAGGGTGACGATCGATATCCCGTGTGCAGCGCCGCAAACATGGATGCCGAGTTGGATATTACAACGGGTAAGTGGGTCGGCCCCGATTGCCAGATGGCGCCAGACTAGAGCCTGCGTTCCTAGACGGCTTTGCTGGTTTCACCAAATTGCGTCTGGCTGCAACCAACGCTTCCGGTCATGAGTCGAAGCCCATAAAAAATGCCCGGTCCTGGAGGAGAACCGGGCAATTTGCAGGCTGGCCGGCGGGGAACCGGCAGGGAGTGTGGGAGCCTGCATGAAGCTTGGTCGCGCCGAGCCGTGAAAAGGGTCAGCGCGACGGGAAATCCGAGGGAAACGCCGCCCTTCAGCCTACCTGACGAGCAAGGTCCTCGATCGTGTCGGCGCGCTCGCTGGCGATCACGCGCAGCTTCGCCGTCGGATCGCGGCCGAAGGGCACGTCGATCGCGACATGGAGATCGCCGCGCGTCAGGCCGATATCGGCAAGCTCGGCGTCCGACATCTCGCCGAGGCGATAGAAGGCGCGACGGTTTTTCCAGGCGCGGTAGCTGTTGGCGATGGCATTGACCACAAGCGTCGCAACGGCCGGACGCGTGGTGATGCGCGGAGTCTCGGAGGCGAATTCAATCGTGGTCATTTCGGTCTCTCCTTCCAGGAGTCGAGCGGACGAAACCAGCCAATCGGCGCCTTGGGAGAAGCGCCGTTCCGGTTTCCATTCATTGATGTGATGCATGTCGTTGTCCCCAGAACCGGGAACCACTTCTGAGCGACTTGCACTGTTCTCATGTGGACAATGACAATTTGCCATCGCGCGATTGATTAATCCAACGAATGTTTTTAATCTCTAGCATCAACATCAATGATAGGTTGGACCGATGAAAGCGCCGCTTGACCTCGATCAGTTGCAAACCTTCATCTCGATCGCCGATACAGGAAGCTTCACCCGCGCGGCCGAGGAGGTGCACCGGACGCAGTCGGCCGTGTCGATGCAGATGCGGCGGCTGGAGGAGCGGATCGGCAAGCCGCTGTTCGAAAAGGACGGCCGCACCAACAAGCTGACCGAGGAGGGCGACAGGTTGCTTTCCTATGCGCGGCGGCTGATCTACCTCAACCGCGAGACGCTCGCCGCCTTCGACGACCAGCGCCTCGAAGGCACGATCCGCATCGGCACGCCGGACGACTATGCCGACCGCTTCCTGCCCGAGATCATGGCGCGCTTCTCGCGCTCCAATCCGCGTGTCGAACTGACGGTCGTTTGCGAGCCGACGCCGGGGCTTGTCGAACACATCAAGCGCGGCAATCTTGACCTAGCGCTGGTCACGCATAACGACACGCGCGGCCAGTCGGAAGTGGTGCGGCGCGAGCCGCTTTTGTGGGTCACCTCGGCCAACCACGCCACGCATGAACAGGAAACCCTGCCGATGGCGTTCGGCCGGCCGAACTGCATCTGGCGGCGTGCGGCTGTCGACGTGCTCGACCGGCAGAACCGCGACTACCGCGTGCTGTTCTCCAGCTTCTCGGCCACCGTTATCAC
>NZ_RZSB01000327.1:0-6353 GCF_004023285.1 Mesorhizobium sp. M2A.F.Ca.ET.067.02.1.1 | reverse complement strand
GCCCTAAAGCAGTTCCAGGCAAAGCGGTTGTCCATCTGGAATTGCTACTTGTTTCAAGAATTCCGTCCGGCCCTTGTCCCCCGGCCGTGAGACGGTGCCCTCCCGGTCCGGCGCCCCACCCGACCCGGAGGGACTTGCGGAGAATCGGAGCCGATGCGAACCTCGCCGCACCATGGCTCGCGCGCGTTCCGATTCTCCGCTTCTCTTTGAAATGGTCGAGAAGCCCGACTTCTCGATCGAGACCAAGGCGATGGCCGACGGGCTGTGGCCGGTCGCCGGCATGGATGAAGCTGGCCGCGGTCCGTTGGCAGGCCCGGTCGTGGCTGCGGCGGTGGTGCTCAACCCCGCCAATATCCCGGAAGGCCTCGACGATTCCAAACGCCTCACGCATTTGCAGCGCGAGGCGCTGTTCCTCAAGATCCTCGGCTCGGCGCTCAGCGTATCGATGGCCTCGATCAGCGCCGAAGGCATCGACAACAGCAACATCCTGAAAGCCAGCCTCGAAGCAATGCGCCGCGCCGCCGCGGGTCTGTCACTGCAGCCGAAACTCGCCTTGGCCGACGGCCGCGACATCCCGCCAGGCCTCGCCTGCGAAGGCCGCGCGCTGATCAAGGGCGACCAGCGCTCGCAGTCGATCGCCGCCGCCTCGATCGTCGCCAAGGTGATGCGCGACCGCATGATGTGCGGCTGCGGCGGCCATCACGAGCATTACGGCTTCGAGGTACATATGGGCTATGCGACGGTCCGGCACCGCACCGCCATCGAGGCGCATGGCCCGGTGGCAAGGCTGCATCGGACCTCGTTCGCGCCGTTCAGGCTGGGTGGCGCTGAGGTGGTCGAGGAAGAAGAGAGCTTCGCCGGGTTGGAGTGACGGCGACTGCCTCCATCCTTCGTCATCCTCGGGCTTGACCCGAGGATCCATGCCGTGACCTCTTTCGTGGGGCGCAGCGGCGCAGAATTTTGTAATCGTTGCAACGCCTTAGCGTCACGGCATGGATCCCTAGGGTCTGCGCGCGTCGCTTCGCTCCTTGCTCCGCCCTAGGATGACGAACGTGCTACAACAAAAAAGCCGCCGGGTTGCCCAGGCGGCTTTCGATTTAGAAGTTTCGAAGTCAGCTCAGTTCAGCTTGGCCTTGACGTCATTCAGCGCCGATTTGAACAGGTCGGCGCCGGCCTTGGCGTCAACCTTGGCGGCGAGCAGCGCGCGGGCGGCCTCGACGGCGATGTCGACGGCCGAGGCGCGCACTTCGCTGACGGCCTCGCGCTCGGCCTGGCTGATCTTCTGCTCGGCAAGCGCGGTGCGCCGGGCGACATAGTCCTCGGTCTTCTTGGCCGCCTCGGAAGCGAGCAGCTCAGCCTCGCGCTTGGCGGCGGCGACGATGTCGGCGGCCTCCTTCTCGGCTTCCTTGCGCTTCTGCTGATATTGGGCAAGCAGCTGCTGGGCCTCTTCACGAAGCTTGCGCGCTTCCTCGAGCTCGCCGCTGATCTTGGCCGCGCGGCCGTCCAGCGACTTGGTGAGCATGCCCGGCACCTTCAGATAGATGATGGCGCCGAGGAAGATGATCAGGGCGATGGTGGCCCAGAGCGTGGCAAGTGATGTGGCGTCCATGATCCCGCTCCTCACCGGCTCGCGGATTTGACCGCGGCCGCGATCTCGGACTTGTCGGCCTTGCCGCCGACAAGCGCCTCGACGATGGCCGACGTGGTATCCTCGGCGATCGTGCCGACTTCCTTCATCGCCTTGGCCTTGATCGAGGCGATGCTCGCCTCGGCCTCGCCAAGCTTCTTCTCGAGCTCGGCCTCGAGCTTCTTGCGCGTGCCCTCGGCGTCCGCCTTGGCGGCGTCGCTTGCCTGCTGGCCGATCTTGTTGGCGTTGGCCTTGGCCTCCGCCAGTTCCTGCTCATAGGCGGCAACGGCGGCATCCGCCTCGCCCTTCAGCCTTGCGGCATGGTCGAGGTCCTGGGTGATGCGATCACTGCGGACATCGATGATGCCGCCAAGACGCGGCATCACAACGCGCTTCAGGAACAGGTAGAAGAGCCCGAAGGTGATGACCAGCCACAGGATCTGCGACGGGAAGGTCTTGGCGTCGAACGGCGGGAACGCTTCATGCTCCGCGGCAGGCACGGCAGTGCCCGCATGCGTATCGCCCTCGGCCGCGGCCGGCGCTGTTTCTTGCGCATAGGCAGATGTCACGAACATCTCATTCCCCTGTCCATGGAACGGGGCCGCACCATGCGGCCCCTTTCGTCAGCTCTCAATCTTACTTGAAGACCAGGAGCAGAGCGATCAGGAGCGAGAAGATGCCCAGAGCTTCGGTCACCGCGAAGCCGAAGATCAGGCGGCCGAACTGGCCGTCGGCAGCCGACGGGTTGCGGAGCGCGCCCGAGAGGTAGCTGCCGAAGATGTTGCCGAGGCCGATGCCCGCGCCGCCCATGCCGATGCAGGCGATACCAGCGCCGATAGCAGCTGCTGCAGTTGCGTCCATTTCAAAAACTCCTGTGGTTTGCTTGTTCGTTGCGGTTGGTACGTTGGGTATGCTGGCGCCGCGGCGCCGGTGAAAATCAATCAGTGGCTCGGGTGCAGCGCGTCGTTCAGATACATGCAGGTCAGCACCGCGAAGACGTAGGCCTGCAGGAAGGCGACCAGCAGCTCGAGAGCGGTCAGCGCGACGGCCATGGCGAGCGGCAGAACCGAACCGGCGATGCCGACGGCGCCGAACGCGCTGAGGCTGACGACGAAGCCCGAGAACACTTTCAGCGTGATGTGGCCGGCCAGCATGTTGGCGAAAAGACGAACCGAGAGGCTGACCGGGCGCGAGACGAAGGAGATGACTTCGATCGCCACCACCAGCGGCAGAAGAAGACCCGGCACGCCATGCGGCACGAACAGCTTGAGGAAGCCCAAACCGTGCTTGGCGAAGCCGTAGACGACGACCGTGCCGATGACCAGGATTGCCAGCGTGAAGGTGACGATGATGTGGCTGGTGACGGTGAAGAAATAGGGGAACAGGCCGATCAGGTTGGCGACCAGCACGAACATGAACAGCGAGAACACCAGCGGAAAGAACTGCATGCCCTGCTTGCCGGCGGCATCGCGCAGCATGTTGCCGACGAATTCATAGGCCATCTCGGAGACCGACTGCAGGCGCCCCGGGATCAAGGCGCGGCTGGCCGTGCTCCAATAGAGGAAAGCCGAGGCCAGCACGATCGTGACGATCATGAATAGAGAGGAGTTGGTGAACGAGACGTCGTAGCCGCCGATATGCAGCGGGATGATCGGATGGATCTGGAACTGGTGGATCGGATCGACCTTGTCAGCAGCAGCCACTTTAAATCCCCGTCAAAGCCACAATCGGCTTCTTAAGTTCACTTCAGCACCCAGGGGGCGCCCACTTCATTCTTTCGGCTCGCGCGGCTTGCCGCCCTGACCGAATTCCGGTGCAAGCCCCGCCGAACGCAGGACATTGAGTATACCGGCACCAAAGCCCAGCAACAGGCCGACGATCAGACCCCAAGGCGCTGTTCCCGCCAGGCGGTCGATGATCCAGCCCAAGCCGACACCAACCACCACTCCGGCGATGAACTCGCTGGACAGTTTCAGCGCCTGACCGTAACCGGCCGCAGCTTTCGCTTCGTCTTTCCCCTCGAGCCGGTCCGTGCGCCTCGTCGCAAGCGATGCTTCGAGATCGCGCCGGCGGCGCTCAAGTTCGTCGTCGCGGATGGTGGCTTCTGGCTGCCTGCCGCGGCCGGTTTCTCCGGTTCCGTCTGGCCCGGTTTTGTTGGCCATCGCAACCCCCCTGCCCGGGCAGACGATTGCCGTCCGTCCGCTTCTAAAGTCGCCGGCAACATAGTTAGAGGGTCCGCGCCCGTCAAGCCACGGGCCGAACTTCCAAGCGATGTATTTTTCGCTGTTAAAACAATGACTTATCGAGGTGCGACATCGTGCCCTTCACGCCCGCGTGAGGTGACGGCGCGAATCCTGGCGACAAGCCGCATCGATCGGCACGCGCGGCGGGCCGCCGGGAGCATTGCCGGAGGCGTCGTTTAGGTGGGTCCAGTTCAAGCCGCCTGACGGCTCAGCTCCAGCCGCCGCCATAGGTACGGTAGAAGATGTGCAGGCCGATCCGGGTCATGCGCTGCATGGCGCGCGCCCAGCCGGGATGGACATAATTGGCATAGTAATGCGTCGAGGAGCCGACCTCAGGAATGAAGATCTTGCCGGCGGTCACCGCCATGGCGACCTCCTGGGCAGTCTTGTAGGAAGCCTGGTCGGTGATGGTCTTCTTCCTGCCGTCGCAGGCGAAGGAGAACTGGCAGCGGTTGAACCAGCCGTCGTTCTGGTAGACGACGCCGCAGATCGTCTTCGGATAGGCCGGGTTGCGGACGCGGTTCAGGATCACCTGGGCGACCGCCGCCTGGCCGCGGACGGGCTCGCTGCGCGCCTCGAAATAGATGCCCTTGGCAAGGCAGGCCTGCTCGGGCTTGGAAAAGACGCTGGCCGGCAGCGGGTTCTGCAGCCACGCGTGGTCGCCCTTGCCCATCGGCGGGATGAAGCGGCCATCGTTCGGATCGTCCTGCAGCAGCGCCTCGAAGGGCGACGCCTTGGCATAGTCGGGCGCGGACTGGGCATAGGCGGTGGCGAGGATGTCCGGCTTGTCGTTGTTGACGAGGGCGACGAGCGCTGCCGGCAGATCCGGATCCGGCTTCTTGTCCTCGCGCAGATGGAAGGCCTGGGCGATCTGGACTTCCTTGCCCTTGATGCCGGGCTTGGCGAAGGTGAGCTTCAGGCCGCTGTCCATCGAGGGACGCAGCAGCGAGGAGGTGCGCTCGAAGATCGAGCCGGCGCTGAAATTCTTGGGCGGCGCGACGGGCGAGACCTGGACGAGGCGGCCCTTCTTGTCGGCGCGCACGACTCGATCCTCATCGGGCGTGACGCCCGCGGCGTTGCCCTTGCCACGGAAGGCGACGGTGCCCACGCCCGGCAGATTGACGCCGGAGCCGGAGATCGAGCCGGTGGCGGTGGAATCGATGAACGGCATTTCTGCGGCATGCACCGAGCCGGCGGCGGATTTCTCGATATAGGCGTTCCAGCGGGCGCTGGGCGACTCCAGGCCGGTGATCAGGCTGGTCATATCCTGATAGGCAACGACCGACGGAAAGCCGATCCACATGCCCAGCCCGAGCACCAAAGGAGAAAGGAAGGAACGTCTTTTCGCAACGGCGGCGGCGGCAAGCCGCATGGAAACGCGTCGATGCACGGAACTCTCCAGAACGCTACTGACCCCGGAGAGCCAAAATGAAGCATTAACCTTGATGCGGGGTTAACGACATCGATCATGTTCTTTTCATGTTTGAGGAAAGCCGGCTTGCCGTTTCCACAGCAAGCCGGCGAAGAATCGGGCATGGGGGTGCATCGGGTTGGGTGAATCAGACCTGGCGCAGGAAGATCGGCCAGGCGAGCGCCGCACAGATCGCGGCAGCGAGCCACACGCCCGGCCATGCGAAGACCACCAGCAGCCAGGGAATGGCGATCGGCACCAGGCAGAAGCCGACGAACACAAAGCTGTTGGCGAGGCTGAGCGCGGTGCCGACATGGCCCGCGCCGGCTAGCGTGGCAAGCTCGGTATAGGCGACGCCGTGCCAGGCGGAGACGAATATGCCGGCAACGACGACCATCAGCGGAAGCAGCGGCAGCAGCGGGGGGATTGCGGCGGCGCCTGTCACCAGCAGCCACAGCACCAGGAAGGCCAGCGCGCTCAACGCGCTGCAGATCTTCAGGAACGGCCGGCGGTTGCCGTGGCGGTCGGTGAAGCGGCCGCTCCAGACGCGCATCACCATGGCGCCGGTCTGCACGGCGGCGAGGCTGGTGCTGGTCACCCATGTGCCCATGCCGGCGAAGTCGTGCAGGAAGACCGAGGCGAAGGTCAGCACCGCGACCTGCGAAAGCAGAGCAGGCCGATGGCGGTCGAGATGCGCCACACCTCGATGTTGCGCAAGGGCGCCGGGCCGGTTGTCGCCGCGGCGGCGTGGCTGCCGCCTTCCACCGGCGGCTCGTGCAGCCAGCGCCAGGCGAAACAGGCCGAGAGCGCGGAGACGGCCGCAAGCAGGCCGAAGACCGCGGTAAAGCCCAGGGCCAGCGCCAGCGACGGCAGGACAAGCGCGCCCAGCCCGCCGCCGAGCGGCACCGCCGTCTGCCTGATGCTCATGGCGAAGCCGCGCTCGCCCTCGCCGAACCAGCCCATGATGGCGCGGCCGCTGGAGCCGTTGACGCTGCCGCCGAGCAAGCCGGCGACAAGCAGGCTCACCGACAGAAGCGTGACGCCGGGAACGGCCATTTTCGTTGGCACGACG
>NZ_RZSB01000326.1:0-6365 GCF_004023285.1 Mesorhizobium sp. M2A.F.Ca.ET.067.02.1.1 | reverse complement strand
CCCGAGAGCGCGGCCGCCTCCGGATCGGGCGCGCTCTTGCGCACGTCCATGGCGGTGATGATGCGCTGGGCGGCGCTATAGACGGCGCTGTTCTTGACCATGCCGCCGGAGCCGACGAAAGCCTTGCCGTCGGTGGCGTGACGGGACAGCAGCAGGTTCTCCGAAAGCTTCATACGCGGGGCGGCGCCGTGCCCCAGGCGCTCTTCCGGCACGAACGCAGCACCCATCAGCCGCCGGCCGGTGATGGAGAGCGCGCCGGCGTCCTTGCCGCGGATGCGCACCGAACCCGCATCCTGCTGTAGCACTTCGCCGGAGACGGATTCGAAGAACTCGCCCTGGCCGTTGCCGGCAACGCCGGCAATGCCGATCACTTCGCCGGCGCGCACGGTGAGATTGATGTTCTTCAGCGGGATGGCAAAGGGCGTCGCCGGCTTGCGCGTCAGCCCACGGATTTCCAACAGCGCCGGCGCGGTCTCGATGCCTTCGGCCGGCGCGCGCTCCACGGCCTTGACTTCGCTACCAACCATCATGCGGGCAAGCGACGCGGCCGTCTCCTCGCGCGGATTGCAGTGGCCGACCACCTTGCCGTGGCGAAGCACGGTGGCGCGATCGCAAATGCGTTTGACCTCTTCCAGCCGGTGCGAGATGTAGAGGATCGATTTGCCCTCCGAGCGCAGTCGCTCCAGCGTCTCGAACAGCTTGTCGGCTTCCTGCGGCGTCAGCACCGACGTCGGCTCGTCGAGGATGATGAGTTGCGGCGTCTGCAAGAGGCAGCGGATGATCTCGATGCGCTGGCGTTCGCCGACGGAGAGGTCGCCGACCAGGGAGTCCGGATCCAGCGGCAGCCCATAGCTGAAGGACAGCGCCCTCGCCTTCGCCGCGATGGTGCTGATCGGCGAACCGTCATTGAGCGAAAGCGCGATGTTCTCGGCCGCTGTCAGCGCCTCGAACAGCGAGAAATGCTGGAACACCATGCCGATGCCGAGCTTCTTCGCCACGCCCGGGCTGGTGATCTTGACCGCCTTGCCGTCCCAGAAGATCTCGCCCGAGTTCGGCTCCAGCGAGCCGAACAGCATCTTGACCAGCGTCGATTTGCCGGCGCCGTTCTCGCCGAGCAGCGCGTGGATTTCGCCCTTTGCGATGTTGAGATCAATGTGATCGCACGCCGTCAGCGTGCCAAAAATCTTGGTGAGACCACGAACCTCAAGCAGGTTCGACCTGTCATGATTTGCACTCACAGTGCCTCCCATCCGGCTTTCCGGATATGTTCTGTGTTCCCGAAAGCATGGTATGCGCGGCCGGCTCCCATCGGAAAGCAGCACCCAACTTGAAAGAGCTTCAAGAATTTCAGCGGAAACTCAAGGGCTAAGATAGACCTCTTGAGAACAACCGCAAATCCGCATCGCGTTTCAGGGAAGCCGTGCCTTCGGGCACGGCAAGCCGCTGAAAGACAGGGCAGTTGGCTAAGGTATGATGCCGAAAAGTGCGAGGCGGTTTTCCGACGACATCATGCTCTAGGGAATGAGAACGGTCGTTCCCGTCGTCTTGCGGGCTTCGAGATCGGCTTGCGCCTTTCCTGCGTCCTTCAACGCGTAGCGCTGGTTGATCTTGATCTCGACGGCGCCGCTCTTGACCACATCGAAAAGCGCTTCTGCCGACTTCACCAGATCCTCACGCTTGGCGTTGTAGACGAAGAGCGTCGGTCGGGTCGCGTAAAGCGAGCCTTTCTGGGCGAGAAGCGACATCGGGAAAGGCGGAACCGGTCCCGACGACGAGCCGAAGCTGACGAACATGCCGAGCGGCCGCAGGCAATCGAGCGAGGCGGGAAAAGTATCGGCGCCGACGGAATCATAGACGACGTCGCATTTCTTCCCACCGGTAAGCGCCGCGACGCCGGCGACGAAATCCTGCTCCTTGTAGTTGATGACATGATCGAAGCCATGCGCCCGCGCGAGCTCGATCTTGTCGGCGGAGCTCGCGGTGCCGATCACGATCGCGCCGAGATGCTTTGCCCATTGGCCGAGGATCAGGCCGACACCGCCGGCTGCCGCATGGTAGAGGATCGTGTCGCCGGCCTTGACCGGGAAGGTTCGACGCAAGAGGTATTCCGCCGTCATGCCCTTCAGCATCATCGCCGCCGCCTGCTCGTCGCTGATGCCGTCCGGCACCTTGACCACGCGGTCGGCGGCGATCACCCGCTGCTCGGCATAAGCCCCGACATTGACGGCATAAGCGATGCGGTCGCCGGGCTTCAGCCAGTCGACGCCGGTGCCGAGCGCCAGCACGACGCCCGCCGCCTCGCTGCCGGGAATCAGCGGCAAACCGCCGGGGGGCGGATAAAGCCCGGAGCGGTAATAGACATCGATGAAGTTCAGGCCGATCGCTGTGTGCCGGATCAGGATCTGGCCTTCTCCCGGCTGGCCGGGATCGGCATCCTCGTAAGCCAGGACTTCGGGGCCGCCATTGGCGTGGATGCGGATTGCCTTGGACATCGCTCAACTCTCTGAAGGGTACGCAAACTGGAGCATGACCCCGAAAGGGCCAGCCGATGTTTGAAAGATCATGGGCCGATAGACAGCTAGGTCAGGATGACCATTCGACCAAAAATATCCTGATCCAGGATCAGGACTTCCTGGCGCCCAGACTGGGGAACATCTGCATGATGCCCCCGATACACGCGAGATAGAGGCCGGTGATGGTGATGCCGATCTTGGTGAAGTCGCTGACCTGCTCTCCCAGCACGCCGATCTTGTCATAGAAGGCGGCAAGTGCTGCCTGCGCCAGCGCCAGCGCGCCGAAGGCGCACCACAAAAGCGTCATGCCGAGATTGACCGGCCTCAGCCGCACGACGCGCACCGGATGAATGAAGTAGATCGGCAGGAAGGTCAAAATACCGGCAATCACCACCACGGCGAACGATACCCATTGCCCCGGCTCGATGACGAACAGCGTGAACACCACCATGTTCCAGACGACAGGGAAGCCTTTGAAGAAGTTCTCCTTCGTCTTCATGCCGGTGTCGGCATAGTAGATCGCGCTGGAGACGACGATGATGGCGGCCGACAGAAAGGACAGGTTCTCGCCCATGAAGCCGCGCTGATAGAGCGCGAAGGCCGGGATGAGCACGTAAGTGACGTAGTCGATGATGTTGTCGAGGAGCTCTCCCGACCATGTCGGCAGGATCTCCTTGACCTCGAGCTTCCTGGCGATCGGGCCGTCGATGCCGTCGACGAACAGCGCCAGCCCCAGCCACCAGAACATCGCCGTCCAGCGTTCCTCGCTCGCCGCCACCAGCGACAGGAAGGCCAGGAACGATCCTGACGCGGTCAGCAGATGAACGGAAAACGCACGCGCCTGCGGCCACGTCACCTTCTTCTTCGGCAACGGAATCCGCTGCGCGATCTTCTTCGCCGCCTTCCTGGCCGTTGTATTCTTGCTCACGGTCCCCGCCAGTCCATCTTGCAGATTTCGGCCGATCGGCCGGCGAAATTCCAGTTGCGGCCGAAGGCGCGCATCTTGCTCTTGTCGGACTTCGCCACGATGATTTCCGGCGCGATCCAATATTCGGAATTGGTGATCACCGTATCCTTTTCACGGTCCTTGCCGGGGATCGGCGTCACCGCGCCGTCGATGATCTTCGGTATTTGGAAGACGCGCGTCCTGTCACGCGTCTCATAGGTAATCGGCACCTGCTCGACGCCGAGGAATTTGCCGACAAGGATCGACAGCAGCGAGGTGGTGCCGCCGGCCTTACCCGTGAAGATCTTGGTCAGCGCTTTGACCGCATAGACTGACGCCCGCTTGTCGATGAACAGTCCGGCGCTCCAGTTGCCGCGGCTCATATAGCCGGGGATTTCCATCACCAGGCCGAGATTGAGACCTGAAAGGTCGACTTCGCCGAAATGGCCGGCATCGATGCGGAAGCCCGCCCAGGTCTGGCAGTAGCCTTCCGTCGGCGGGTGGCTGCCGAGCGACAGCACGCAGGGGCAGAAAACCGTGCAATTGCAGGAGAGTACCAGCTCCCCTTTCATCGCCCAGCTTTGGTCGGTCATCGAATTCTCCCCTTACGCCGAAACTAATAGCAGGGCTGCCGCCCACACAAGCAGTATCGTACCGGCGACCCGGCTGGCCACCCTGCCGGTGGTCTGTTTTTCGATCAGGGTGAACAGGCCGATCAGCGCCATCCAGAAGATGTTCATCGCGCCGACGGCGAACATCACCAGCATCAGCGCCCAGCAGCAGCCAAGGCACCAGACGCCCTGCTCCACTCCTAGTTGGAAGATGCGGCCCGGCTTCGCGCTCCAATTGGCGAACAGGATCGAGAACGGGTTGCGGCATTTTTCCAGGCACGCCTGTTTCAAGCCGCTGAACTGATAGAAGCCAGCGACAAGCAGTGCCGCGGCGCCGGCAATACCGACTGCGGGATCGAGCATCCGGTCGGAACCGGCAAAAGCGTAGACCGCGAGCGTCAGCGCGGCGAAAGCCGAGGACGCGCCAAGCCAAGTGGTGAGGTATCCGGTAACGAGCACCAGCGGATGAACAACCGGCTCGCCCTTGATCCGCGCTGTGTCGGCAATCTCGCAATAGGTGCGGATCAGCGGCGCGGCGGAAGGCAGCATCGTGGCAACCGCCATCAGGAACCACATCAGCACAAGCGCCGGCACCTGCAGGCCAGCCGGGCTGGCAAGCGGCGCCGGCGCAAGGCAGAGAGCAAAGAACCGGTCGAGAAAATCCGGCAAAGGCAGGCTCGGGAGATTCTTGAGCAGCAAATCGCCGGGCCTGCCGGCAAGGCTGCCTTCAGCGCCGCGGATCGCCATCGCGCCGAGAAGCAGCCATGCAAGGACGATGGCGACGCCCACCGTGAGCGTCACCGCAAAGCGCGGACTGCACGCCACGCCGGCCGTCGCGCCCCGCGCGGTCGAGATGGTTGAAATCCTGCTGCTCCCCGCTCATGGCAACCGAATGGGCTGAATCGCCGCGTTGATCAAGCCGGCTGATCCGACCTATATCTTGGATAAGGGCCCGACTGGGCGCCTCCCAACGTGGAAGCATGACGTGGATCATAACGACAGAGCCCGCATCCTGGTTGCCGGCAGCGGTCCGGCCGGCCTTATCGCGGCGCTCGGCTTTGCCCAGGCCGGCTTTCAGGTGACGCTGGTGGGCCCTGAGGCCAACACCACCGATGGCCGCACCACGGCGCTCATGAACCTCGCCCTGAAAGTTCTGGAACGGCTGGGCGTCCTTGCCGAGCTCAAGCCGCAGGCCGCGGCGCTCAAGGTGATGCGCATCGTCGACGCCACAAGGCGCCTCATCCGCAGCCCAACCGTGACCTTCCGCGCCAGCGAGATCGGCGAAGAGCAGTTCGGCCTCAATCTGCCGAACAATGCCCTTATTCCGATCCTCGCCAAGGCGGCTTCAGCGCATAGCGGCATTCATTGGCTGAAATCCACGGTCGAATCCTGGAGCCTCGACGCCGACCAGGCCCATGCAAGGCTGGCCGACGGCGGCGAAGTCTCGGCCTCGCTCGCGGTCGCCGCCGACGGACGCCTGTCTCCGGCGCGGGAAGCCGCGGGCATTCGCGCTTTCGCGCGGCCTTATCCGCAATCGGCGCTTGTCCTCAATTTCGGCCACCGCATTGACCACGGCTTCGTGTCGACGGAGTTCCATACCGAAACAGGGCCGTTCACCCAGGTGCCGCTGCCCGGCAGGCGATCGAGCCTTGTCTGGGTCGTGAAGCCGGAGACGGCGCAAGAGCTTGCCGCGCTCGATGATGCAATCCTGTCGGAGCGTATCGAGCAGCAGATGCAATCGGTGCTTGGCCGGGTCTCGGTCGAGCCGGGCCGCCAAATCTATCCTTTGTCGGCGGCTTCGCCCGCCCGGTTCGCGCAGAATCGTGTCGCGCTCGTCGGCGAGGCGGCGCATGTGTTTCCGCCAATCGGCGCCCAAGGGCTCAACCTCGGCATCAGGGACATAGACGATCTGGTTGGAATCGCCAGCGAAAACCGCGGCGATCCAGGGGCGAGCAGGAGTCTTGCCGCCTATGATACCAGGCGCCGACCCGACATATGGGCGCGCAGCGGCGCGGTGAACCTGCTCAACATGTCGCTGCTGTCCGACATGCTGCCCGCACAGCTGGCGCGCAGCGCCGGCCTCAATGCACTGGGCAGCTTCGCGCCGCTGCGGGCCTTCTTCATGCGCGAGGGATTGCGGCCGGGCAGCGGCTTTCGCGCCATTGCCGGCGGCTTACGGAAAGAGGTCGGCCGGTAGGATTCCCTGTCGGATCGCATAGAGCAGCGCGGTCACCGTCACCACCGAGAAGCATGTCGTGATCAACACGCTGGCCGAAGCGCGCTGCACCCATATGT
>NZ_RZSB01000325.1:0-6388 GCF_004023285.1 Mesorhizobium sp. M2A.F.Ca.ET.067.02.1.1 | reverse complement strand
CTATCGCGGCGAGTTCCATGATCTCGACATAACGGCCGCGGCCGCCGAATAGGCGCTGCGGCAACTCGGAGATAGACGATGGCGGACTGGGTCGAAGCATGCGCTGTGGACGACGTGGACGAGGAGGATGTGATCCGCTTCGACCATGGCGGCCGCAGCTTCGCGATCTACCGCTCGCCGGAGGACACTTTCTTCGCAACCGACGGGTTCTGCACTCATGAGAAAGCGCATCTCGCCGACGGGCTGGTGATGGACGACATCATCGAATGCCCCAAGCACAATGGCCGCTTCAACTACAAGACCGGCCAGGCCAAGGGCGCGCCGGTCTGCGTCAACCTCAGAACCTATCCGGTCAAGGTCGAGGCCGGTAAGGTGATGATCGATATCGGCTGACAGCAACGCGCCGCAACACATAGAGGGAACCGAAGTCCGATGAGCCGAAAGAGACCGACTGTCGCCGATCTGCGCGCCATGAAGGGCAAGCGGCAATTGACCATGCTGCGCGTTCTGACGCTGGACGAGGCCGAGGCTGCCGAGCGGGCAGGGGTGGACATCGTCTCGGTGACGCCAGAACTGGTGCTCAATCCGCAATATCGCGACGCGGCGCCCAGCCTCTTCACCATGCCCGGCGAGAATTTCTTCGAGATCGGCACGGCGGACGATTTCCTGCGTTGGGCTTTCAGGCTCTACAAGGCCGGCGCCGACGCGGTCTATTGCAGCGCCGGCTATGCCACGATCAAGCGTATGGCCGACGACGCCATCCCCGTTATCGGCCATGTCGGCCTCATTCCCTCCCGCGCGACCTGGACCGGCGGCTTCAAGGCTGTCGGCAAGACCGCCGATACGGCCATGCAGGTGTTCGAGGCGGTGAAGCAGCTGGAAGCCGCCGGGGCGATCGGCGCCGAAATCGAGGTCGTGCCGGTGGAAGTGGCGAAGGCGATCTCCGAGCGCACCGCGCTGATCATGCTGTCGATGGGCGCGGGCACGGGCTGCGATGCCCAATACCTGTTCGCCGAGGATATCCTTGGCGCCAATCGCGGTCACATGCCGCGCCACTCGAAAGTCTACCGGAACTTCGCAGCCGAATATGACCGGCTGCAGCAGGAGCGCATCGCGGCGTTTTCCGAATATGTCGCCGACGTCAACAGCGGCGCCTATCCGGAAGACAGGCACATCGTGCACATGGATCCGGACGAGCTCACCCTCTTCATGAAGAAGGTTGAGGCAAAACCCTGAACGGGCGGCGATAGGTGCTGCTTTAAGTTTCCAATTTTAAGCATATCTTTATCCCGAAACCGGGCCCACTTGTCGGGAGACATGCTTTAGGCTCGCCATGTTCCGTCGGCGAGCGCAGCGTAGAGTGTGTTGGCACTGGTCCCCAGCGACTGGTCTTCCTTGAGCGTCGCGACATGAGAGCGGACCGCTGCGTGGACCACCCCGGTTGCCGGCGCCAGCACCAACCCTTCGCGCAGATCCACGGCCTGGGCCGCCGCCATCAGCTCCAACGCGATCAGACGCCGCCACAGCACGATCATCTCGGCACATTTGGCGATGGTGAGCGGTGTCTGGGTGGCGTGATCCTCGACGCCCTCTGACACCGGCAGGAAGTCGAGCATTGCTGGATTGGCCTTCTGGCGGATGCCGGCGAGGATTGCCGTGACCGTTTTCTGCAACGGCACGAAGCCGGCTGATGCGCCGCCGATCGGCGACAGATATTTTGGCAGGCCGTGGCGGCTGGAGCCGGTGAGCTGGATGAAACGGGCGGCGCAGGCTGCCGCGCATTGCGCAATCGCAAGGCCAAGCGTCTCGAAAGCGAGCGCCAGCGACGAGGTATGGAAATTGCCGGTCGACAGCACGAGCGCGTCCTCCGCAAGCACCAGCGGG
Source organism: Mesorhizobium sp. M2A.F.Ca.ET.067.02.1.1 (assembly GCF_004023285.1). Lineage (NCBI taxonomy): Bacteria > Pseudomonadati > Pseudomonadota > Alphaproteobacteria > Hyphomicrobiales > Phyllobacteriaceae > Mesorhizobium > Mesorhizobium sp. M2A.F.Ca.ET.067.02.1.1. Next base: position 4,504 of record NZ_RZSB01000325.1, on the reverse strand, counting down.
TTGTCGGCGGCCGCGTTCAACTCGATCTCGACCGCCAGCCTGGCGTGATCGATCGCCTGGATCAGCGCGCCGTGAATCGAGGGCATGCAGCGGATCGAGAGCGGATCCTGAATGGTGGTCGGCGCCGGTTCATGGTCGCGCGCGAGCAGCTCGCGCAGCGTCTTTGCGGCCAGCGCCTGGCATGCCGCAGGGCGGGCCACATGCAGGCGCGGGTCCAGAATGGTGCGGTTCGCGCCGAGCGCCTCCATGGTCAGCGCGCCGGCCTGTTGCTGCTGTTCCATCGCCGACAGGACGTCGACAAGCGCCAGCGCGCCGGCGCCAGCCGAGACCGCCGAGGCATTGATCAGCGACAGACCGTCCTTCGGCGCCAGACTGACCGGCGCCAGACGCGCCATCATCAGCGCCTTGGCAGAGGGCATGCGACGGCTCTGGTAGTCGGCGTCGCCTTCACCGATCAGCGTGTGCGCGATCGCCGTCATCATCACCAGGTCGCCGGCGCCGATCGAGCCCAGCGACGGCATGACCGGATGGACGCCGGCATTGAGGGCTTCGACGAGTGCCGTGAACACGTGCGGCGAGAGACCGGAGCCGCCTGCGGAAAGCATAGCGATGCGGGCAAACATCACCGCTCGCACGGTCTGAATCGGCAAGGCTTCCCCGACTGCGGCGCCACGCCCATCGAGAAGCTGACGCTGGAAGGCGCTGGCATCACCTTCCACCGCTGTGCCGAGATTGGCGCCGAGCCCAGTGTTCAGACCATAGATCTGCTGCCCGCTGGCGGCGGCCTCGTCGAGGACTTTCCGCGCCTTGCCGAGCTTCTCGATGACCGGCGGCGTGACCTCGACCTTGCAGGCATTGCGCGCGGCGGCAACCACATCCTCAATGCTGACGCCGGCGCCGGTGAGAACGAGCGGGCTCATGCGAAGCGCAGCCTCTGGCCGATGCCGTTTTCGCCGGCCTTGGCGAGCATCGCTTTGCCGAGCGCGATGTCGGAGAGCGAGAGGCCGCGATGCCAGAACAGTATCGTCTCGCCATCGCTTTGCCGGCCCGGCTTCAGGCCGGCCGCGATCTGGCCGAGTTCGGCGTGCAAAGTCGCCTCGCTCAGCCGTCCCGTCTCGACATGGGCGCGCAACGAGCCGAACTTGCCGCCCTTGCACTGGCCCCAGTCGTCGACGACGATCTTCTGCATGATGTCGGTGAGCGACAGCTCGACCGCGCTCATCGTGCCATAAGGCACGACCAGCGCGCCGCGCTTGATCCATTCGGTCTTGAGCAGCGGCTGCGGCTCCGGCAGCCGCGAGGCCTCGACGACGATGTCGGCGCCTTCGACGCAGCTTTTCCAGTTGGCCACGGCCAGGACCGGCTTGCCGAGGTCGGCGGCGAGCTTCGCGGCGAAGGCGTCACGGCTTTCGGGCCGGCGCGAATGGACGCGGATCTCGTCGAAGTCGAAAAGGTGGTCGAGCAGCCGTACGTTCCAATAGGCGGTGCCGCGCGCGCCGATATGGGCGAGCACTTTTGCCGACTTCTTCGCCAGATGCTTGGCGCCGATGGCGGTGACCGCGCCCGTGCGCATGTCGGTGATGACGGTGGCGTCGAGAATGGCGCGCGGCGTGCCGGTGCGCGGATCGAAAAGATTGAGGATGCCGAATTCCGACGGCAGGCCGTGCATGTAATTGTCGACATAGTCGCCGACGATCTTCACGCCGGCGGTGTCGAGCGGCGCCACATAGCCGCGCAGCACGTTGAAGTGGCCGTGGAAGGAGGGATCCGGCTCGAGATGGACGCGCGGCTCGATAACGATCTGGCCCTTGCCCTGCGCGACGAGCCCGGCTTCGACGGCGCCGATGATCTCGGCGTCGGTCATGGCAAGCGCTTCGATGTCGAGAGCATTGAGGTAGTCGATGTAGATAGGCTTCATGCGTTTCCCTCGGCCGGCCCGCGCTCTTCCATAACAGGCAGAGACGCGACACGAAAGTTTGTTGGATAAGCTCTGGACTGGACCGGGCTTATGCTGTTCAACCAGCGCGTCATGACCAGCATCCCCGACAACGCAGCCGTGTCCCCGTCCGGAGATTCCGCGGGCCAGGCGCGTCGTGTCGCGCTGATCGTGGCGGTCGCCTTCTTCATGCAGCTGCTCGATTCGACGATCATCTCGACGTCGCTGCCGCAGATGGGCCATTCCTTCGGCGTGCCGGCGGTGGCGATGAGCATCGGCATCACCGCCTATATGCTGACCATGGCGGTGTTCGTGCCGCTGTCGGCCTGGCTTGCCGACCGTTTTGGCGCGCGCAATATTTTCCTCCTGGCGATCGCGCTGTTCACGCTGGCTTCGGTTGCCTGTGGCTTTTCGCAGAGCTTGACGGAGTTCGTCGCCGCTCGCATCGTGCAGGGCCTGGGCAGCGCGCTGATGACGCCGGTCGGCCGCATCCTGGTGCTGCGCAACGCCGAGAAATCCGAGCTGATCGCCGCGACGGCGTTGATCACCTGGCCGGCTTTGTTCGCGCCGGTGGTCGGGCCGGTGCTTGGCGGCTTCATCACCACCTATCTCTCCTGGCACTGGAATTTCTTCATCAACGCGCCGCTGGGGCTGGCCGGACTTGCCCTGGTTGCCCGCTTCGTGCCGGGCGACCGCGATTCCGAGGCGAAGCCATTCGATTGGCCTGGCTTTTTCCTCACCTCGCTCGGCCTTGCGGTGATGCTTTACGGGCTCGAACGCCTGGCGCATCCCGAGGACGGCCTGCTGCCGATGATAGGCTCCATCGGCATTGGCATCGTGGTCGGCTGGTTCGCCGTTCGCCATCTCTTGCAGGCCCGGCATCCGCTGCTCGACCTTTCGGCCTTCAAGGTGCTGACCTTCGCCATCTCGACACTTGCCGCGGGCACGGTCTTCCGTGTCGCCATCAACGCCACGCCCTTCCTTTTGCCGCTGCTCTTCCAGGTCGGCTTCGGCCTGCGTCCGGTCGATGCCGGCCTGCTGGTGCTGGCCTATTTCCTCGGCAATCTCGGCATGAAGACGGTCACGACGCCGACGCTCAGGCGCTTCGGCTTTCGCACCGTCATGGTGGTGAACGGGGCGATCGCATCGCTGGCGATCATGGCCTGCGGCGCGATCTCGCCACAGACGCCGCAGGTGCTGGTGGTGTCGCTGATGCTGGTCGCCGGTCTGACGCGCTCGATGCAGTTCACGGCGCTGAACACGCTCGCCTTCGCCGATATCGGCGCGCCGCAGCGAAGCTCGGCGGCCGCGCTCTCGAGCATGCTGCAGCAGATCTCGATGCTGTTCGGCGTGGCGATCGCGGCGGCGATCCTCAACCTGTCGCAGATCGTCAGGGGCGAAGCCTTGCCCGACCTCGTCGACTTCAGAATCACCTTCGTCGCGATCGGTCTGCTTGGTCTTGCCGCGGCGATGCGCTTCCTGGTTCTGCCGCCCAATGCCGGCGCCGAGGTTTCGGGGCATTCGACGAACAATTGAGGTCGCGCCGGGGGGATTTCGCGGACTCAAATTCCGCCGGCCGCGTCGCCCTCGAACGGGTTCTTCCGCGAGCCGCGTGATCGGGGCAACGAGCCGCCAAAAAGCCCAAGAGTTTCCGCCTATTGCGCCAGTTACGGCAATCGATGCGTCCACTCGGAAAATAGTCGGAGGGGCCCGGTTCTTGGACGCGGATTCATTTGACGAGCCGCTGTTGAGCCGATTAGCTTTCGTGCGGGATGGCGGCTTGCAGGACTTGCCATCGGGGCGAAAGACAAAAGCGATGAACGCGATCGGCTGGCCGAACTGGAGGCGCCTTAATCAGGAAGGCATTGTCTTTGCCATCGCCATCCTTCTGTTCGCTGCTGCAGCGCTCAGCCTGCCCGGGTTCCTGACCGCCGACAATCTGGTGGCAATCGTCCGGTCGGTGTCCGTGCTCGGCATCCTTGCGCTCGGCATGGCGGTCGTCATCATCGGCCGCGGCATCGATTTGTCGGCGGTGGCGATCATGGCGATGTCGGTCGCCTGGTACCTGCAACTGCTCAACACCGGCGCCTCCGACGGGCTGGCTTTCGCCTATGTGCTGGCGGGCGTTTTAGCCATCGGCCTGCTCAACGGCTTTCTCGTCGCCTATGCCGACGTGCCGGCGATCTTCGTCACTTTGGCCACCGGCTCCTTCGTCTTCGGCTATGTGCGCTCGCAACTGATCACGCAGGATGCCGTTCCGGTGCCGCAGGGCCATTGGGTGGAGCTGCTCGGCGGCGTGCGCTTCCTCGACATCCCGGTCGAGGTCTTCGTCTTTGCCGGACTGGCGTTCCTGGTCTTCCTGTTCCTGCGCTACACCAAATGGGGCCGCTTCATCTATTTCGCCGGCGACAACCCGGTCGCGGCGCGCAACATCGGCATTCCGGTGCGCCCCATGCTGGTGCTGCGCTACGCGCTTTCGGCGGTGGTGGCGCTGATCGCCGGCCTGCTCACAGCGGCCAGCCTGCATTCGATCAACACGCGCGTCGTCAATTCGACCCTGCTCTACGA
>NZ_RZSB01000324.1:0-6403 GCF_004023285.1 Mesorhizobium sp. M2A.F.Ca.ET.067.02.1.1 | reverse complement strand
GATCGATGTCAGCGACCTCGTGCTGACGGTGCGGCGTCGCGATGCAGGCAACAACGGAGCAATAAAATGATGGTCGGTTACGTGGCCTATCTCATCATTGCCGTGGCCGCGATCATTTTCCTGGCGGCGGCAATCCGCATCCTCAGGGAATATGAGCGCGGCGTGGTCTTCACGCTCGGCCGCTTCACCGGCGTCAAGGGCCCCGGCCTGATCATCCTCGTCCCCTTCGTCCAGCAGATGGTGCGGGTCGACCTGCGCGTGGTGGTGCAGGATGTGCCGCCGCAGGATGTCATCTCGCGCGACAATGTCTCGGTCAAGGTCAATGCCGTGCTCTATTTCCGCATCGTCGACGCCGAGCGGGCGATCATCCAGGTCGAGGATTTCATGGCCGCCACCAACCAGCTGGCGCAGACCACGCTGCGCTCGGTGCTCGGCAAGCATGAGCTCGACGAGATGCTGGCCGAGCGCGACAAGCTCAACAGCGACATCCAGGAGATACTCGACCAGCGCACCGATGCCTGGGGCATCAAGGTTTCCAATGTCGAGATCAAGCATGTCGACCTCAATGAGAGCATGATCCGCGCCATCGCCAAGCAGGCCGAGGCCGAGCGGCTGCGCCGCGCCAAGGTGATCAACGCCGACGGCGAGCAGCAGGCGGCGGCGAAGCTGGTCGAGGCCGGCCGCATGCTGGCAACCGAGCCGCAGGCCATGCAGTTGCGCTATTTCGAGGCCCTGCACGACATCGCCGGTGAGCGTTCGTCGACGGTGGTGTTCCCCCTGCCGGTGGAACTGCTCGGGCAGTTCATGAAGGCGCATGGCAAGTGAGGCCCTGACCCTGCTCCTTCCCATCGTGTGGGGGAGGGGCTTCGCCAAGGGGAAGCCGCGTTCGCGGCGCAACCGGGGAACCGCCTTGGGTGGCGGCCTTAACCCGGAAACAACTTTTCAGGTGCTTTTAATGACCCGATCGGAGGTCGGTCGGCGTCATGTGGCAACACCTTACGGCAAATCTGGCTGCGGTGGCGCTGTTCGTTTCCGGCTGGAACTACGTGCAGCCCTGGCTTGAGGGGCGCTCGCAAAAGTTCAGGCTGCTTGTCTTCGGCTGCATCATGGGCTGGGGCGCGCTGGCCTCCATGCTGTTGACCGTCGAGATTCGGCCGGGCGTCCTGCTGGATCTCAGGACGTCGCTGGTTGCGACGGCCGGCCTGTTCGCCGGCCTGCCGGGCGCATTGGTGGCCGCCGCCTTTCCGCTGGGATACCGCATCGCCATCGGCGGCCAAGGCCTCACTGCCGGACTGGTCGGCATTGCGGTGGCGTTCGCCGCCGGCGTTCTTGCCAACCGCATCATCGGGCGCCGCCAGACGCGCACCTGGCAAGTGCTGGTGTTTGCGGTCTGCGTTGGCCTGTCCGGGCTGGTACCGATCTCGATCCTGCCGCAGACGGCCGTCCCCGTTATCGACGCGCGCCTCGTGCTGCCGCTCATCGCGCTCAATATGGCGGCAACCGCCGTGGCCGGCCTCGTCGTGCTGCACACGCAGCTTGTCACCAAGGAGCGCAATCTGCTGCGCGCCGCGGTCGCCCAGGCGCCGGACTTCTACTACGTCAAGAACACGCGCGGCCAGTTCGTCGCCGTGAACCAGTCCGTCGCCGCCTTCCATGGCTACGACCATCCGGTCCAGATGACGGGCAAGACCGACTTCGACATAGCGGACCCTGCTCGCGCCCAGACCCTCTTTGAGCTCGAGCAGCGAATGCTGGAAACGGGCGAGGGGATGGCCGATTTCGAGGAGCAGGTCCCCAATGCGAAGGGCAATCTCCGTTGGTTCTCCACCTCGAAGACGCCCGTGCGCGATGTCGAGGGCAACATCATCGGCCTCGTCGGCGTCACGCGCGACGTCACGGCGCAGAAGCAGCTCGAACAGGCATTGCTCGAAGCCAAGAACCAGCTTTCCTACGCGCTGTCGGAAATGTCGGACGGACTTGCCATGTTCGATGCCGAAGGGATGCTGATCTTCTGCAACGAGCAATACCGGAACTTCTTCCCGCTCACCGGCGACCTGCGCGTTCCCGGCACGAGACTGCGCGACATCCTCGAAGCCGTGACGGTGACCGGCGAGCAGGTGGGCATCCCCAAGGGTCACGAGCGGGAGTGGATAGACAATGTGGTCGGCGCGCTGCGCACGCCGGGCGAGCAGCAGATCAAGCTGTTCGACGGCCGCTGGCTGATGTTGCGGACACGGCCAACAGAGGCGGGCCTGGCGCTTGTGGTCGTCTCCGACATCACCGAGATCAAGAGCACCGAGGGAGAGCTGACCACGCTCAGCAACCAGCTGGCGCAGCTTGCCAACACCGATCCGCTGCTTGGCGTCGGCAACCGCCGCGCCTTCGATCAGAAGCTGGCCGGTGTCGTTGCGGAGGCAAGCCAGTCCGACCGGGAATTCGCGCTGCTGTTGATCGATGTCGACTCCTTCAAGGCCTATAACGACCGTTACGGTCACCTCGCCGGAGACGAGTGCCTGCGCCAGATCGCCGATTGCCTGCGCCAGCGCACGCGCTCGGCCGATTTCGTGGCGCGTTATGGCGGCGAGGAGTTCGCGGTCATCCTGTCGGAGGCCTCGGCCGCCGGCGCGATCCGCGTGGCCAACGATTTGCGCGCCGCGGTGCGCGAGCGGGCGCTGAAACATGATCGCAGCGAGCACAAGATCGTCACCATCAGCATCGGCATCGCCATCAGCGGCCCGACCGCCCGCCACAATCCGACGAGCCTGCTTCTTCAGGCGAACAAGGCGCTCTACGCCGCCAAGGCAGGCGGGCGCGATGCCACGCGGCTGGCCGAGCCGGACGTCGGTTTCCAGCCGATCCCGCTTCCACGCAAGGCGTGACCAAGCGCGGCGAGAAAGGCCTCGAACAGGCGTCAATCGGCCTCGCCGCCCGAACCCTTGCCGCACTCGGCCAGCACCTTGCCGATCGCAGCACCTGAGCCTTTCAGCGGAAACGTCGTCGCGCCATACTTGTCGGCGCTGACCGTCACCTCGCCCTTGCCGCGCAGCAGCGAAAGCAACGGGTCGGCGGGGCCGGAGAGCTCGGTGGTGAAGTAGTTGTACATCGCCTCCAGCTCGAGCTTCTCCGTCAGGCTCTTGTCGCCAGCCTTGAAGGTGAAGGAGCCGCTGATGCCGGGCTCCAGCTGTCCGCCCGCGGCGCCGAGATCGTAGCTCAGCACCGGCTTGCCGAAACAGGCGAGCATCAGATGCGCATCGCCCTTCGGCCCGCCGCAGACCGAGGCCATCATCACCCTGCCGCCCTCGTCCTCCTCCATCCTGGCGGACCAGGAGCAGGACGCGGCATGAGCGGGCAGGGTGGTGAGCAGTGCCAGGATGAGTGTTGCCAGCCCGCGTTTCATGATCGCTCCCCCTAGTGATGCGGTGGATCATACAGGGATTGGCGACAACGGGCGAGCGCGCAATCTCCCACCCTTTCGTTTCGTCATGTATGGACGGCCCCTCTTGCCCAAGAGGCGCCGTCCATACATGACGAAGGATAGGCTGGCGCTAGATCGACTTCTCCAGCGTAGTCGGCAGATCCGTCACTCTTTCCCCCGCGGCATGGAACACCGTAAGGCAATCGCAGGCGCGATGCCGACGATCGCCAGTTCCCCACGCCCTTGCCGCCACGACGTGGGTTTGCAATCACCGGGCCTTGGCCGGCTGGAACAATTCCACCAGATTGCCGGAAGGATCGACAAGCAGGATTTGCGAGCCGCCAGGCCCGGTCACAATTTCATTGCGGAAGCTGAGGCCCGCCGACCGCAGCCGGCCAACCTCGGCCGCAAGATCCTCGACGATCAGGTGGATGCGGTTCCAGCCGCCTGGGCCAGGCCGCTCGCCATCCGGCATCGGCCTGCCCGCCGAACTGGTCGGACCGCTGAGGAGCAGCCGAAGCGCTCCCCTCGAGACATCCGCGAAGGCCGGCGCCTGGTTCGAAAGCTGCGTGAAGCCCAGATGTTTCGTGTACCAGGTGAGGGCCTCTTCGACATCGTTGACCATGTAGCGGACATTTACAGTCGTGGACATTAGCGTTGCCTCTTGCGTGAGCGGGTGAGCAGTTTAGCCGGCATGTCGCCAGGCTCCTAATTTTTGTTCATGGTCCCTGAATGCCTTGATCACCCGCTCAGGACTTCCGCCGACATCTCGGAGGTTGCCTTCTCATCGCCGCCAGGGCGGCTCGGGCGAAAATCGCTTGCCGATCCAGTCGGCGAAGGCGCGGGTCTTGGCGGCCTGGCCTTTGGCTGAGGGCGTGACGACATAAACCGCGCCCTCGTCGGCCAGCGTCCAGTCCTCCAGGATCGGCACCAGCCGGCCGTCGGCAATCTCGCGTCCGACCAGCCAGTCCGTGCTCATCATCAGCCCGACGCCTTGCACGGCGGCCTCGACCAGCACCTCGGCGTCGTCGCTGACCAGTGGCCCGGAAACCTCGACGCGCGCGCGCCGGCCCTCACGGTCGGTCATCTCCCAGACCGGAAAGGTCTGGAAGCCGGTGAAGCCGAGGCAGGGATGTTCGAGCAGCGCCTGCGGCGTCTGAGGCATGCCCCTTCGAGCAAGGTAGGACGGGGCGGCGCAGAGCAGCCGGCGCCGCGTCGCCACCTTGCGCGCCACCAGGCGTGAATCCTCGAGGCTGCCCAGCCGCACGGCGACGTCGAAATTCTCGGCGACGAGATCGGCGAAGCGGTTGGAGAATTCGGCCTCGATGCGCAGATCCGGGAATTCGGCGAGGAACTGCGGCAGGAACGGGGCTATCCACATGCGCCCGAACGTGCCGGGCAGCGCCAGCCTGAGCAGCCCGCGCGGCCGGCCGCCGGCATGGGCGGAGGCGGCGGCTTCGGCCTCGTCGACAGAAGCCAGGATGGCGCGCACGCGGACCAGGAATTCCGCGCCCGCCTCGGTCAGCGACACGCTGCGCGTCGTGCGGTGGAGCAGCCGTACCCCCAGCCGCTCTTCCAGCGATTGCAGCCGGCGCGACAGGATGGTCGCGTCGCGCCCGACCCTCGCCGCCGCCCGGGTGAAGGAATGCGCCTCGGCGACGGCCGCGAAGGCGGCCATTTCGGCAAGGGCGGCGGGCTCGTGGGATTGTTGCATGATTTGCAATACTCAAATGCAAAAGACGACAATTATCGAGGCATAGCGCAGCAGATAGCTTCACTCAACCGTCAATCGGCCCCACGGAGTGAACCCATGAAAGCCATCGAACTCACCCAGCCCAGGCTCGACGCCTTCCGCGCCGCCAGCGTCGCCACGCCCGAACCGCAGCGCGGCGAAGTGCTGATCCGCCAGCGCGCGGCGAGCCTGAATTTCGTCGACGTCGCCGTGGCGAGCGGCAACTATCCCGGGCCGGTTTTCCCGCTCATACCCGTCGCCGACGGCGCCGGCGAGATCGTCGCGCTCGGCGAGGGCGTGACCACCTTTGCCGTTGGCGACCGCGTCGTCGCCCATGCCAAGCCGCGCTGGATCGGCGGCCGGCCGCGTCCTTACGAGATGAGGCAGATGCGCGGCATCTCGCTGCCCGGATCGCTCGCCGAATATGTTGCGCTCCCGGCCAATTCCGTCGTGCCGGTCCCGGCGCATCTCTCCTTCGAGGCGGCCTCGACGCTGCCCATCGCCGGCACCACCGCCTGGAACGCGATCCGCGCCGCTGATGTCGGACCGGGCTCCGTCGTCGTGCTGCTCGGCACCGGCGGCGTCTCGATCTTCACGCTGCAGCTCGCCAAGGCGGCCGGCGCCACCGTGATCATCACCTCGTCCTCGGACGAGAAGCTGGAGCGGGCCAAGGCGCTCGGCGCCGATCACCTGATCAATTACCGCTCGACGCCGGACTGGGACGACAAGGTGCTGGACTTGACCGACGGCTTCGGCGCCGACCTCGTCGTCGAGACAGGCGGCGCCGCCACCTTCGCCCGGGCGGTCAACGCCACCGCGCCCGGCGGCACGCTGTTCACCATCGGCTTCGTCACCGGCGCCGAGGCGACGGTCAACCTGCTGCCGATCATCATCAAGGCGCTGAAGGTGGTGGGCAACAACACCGGATCGGTGTCCGACCTCAAGGACGCGGCGCGGGCCATCGGCGCCGCCGGCATCGAGCCGGTCGTCGACAAGGTGTTCTCACAGAACGAGGTGACCGAAGCCTATACCCACATGGCAGCCGGCGGCCTGCATTTCGGCAAGCTGGTGTTCGGGCTGGATTGGTAGGAAGGACAGACGTCGGAGATTGGCGAAAGCCGTGGCGACGGCCGATCTCCCCCCTAGTGGGGGAGATGTCCGGCAGGACAGAGGGGGGCGCGAAGGAACGCCGACCTATGCCTCGTCATTCTAGGGCGAAGCAAGGAGCGAAGCGACGCGCGCAGACCCTAGAATCC
>NZ_RZSB01000323.1:0-6408 GCF_004023285.1 Mesorhizobium sp. M2A.F.Ca.ET.067.02.1.1 | reverse complement strand
TTCGTCAGGCGCGCCGGGGACATCGACCTGGTGCCGGCCGGCGAGGAGGGCGGCTTCGAGGCCGAAAGGCCGTTCGAGACGATGGAGATCGTCCTGCCGCCGGCCTTGATGGAAAGAGTTGCCGCGGAACTTGGCGGAAAGGCGCTGATATCACGGCTCGACACCCGCCATCTGCTGCGTGACCAGCGCATCGAGCATCTCGCTCGAGCGCTGCAGAGCGATCTCGCCGGCGGCGCACCAAGCGGCTCTTTGTTTGCCGACAGCATCGGCGCGGCGCTTGCGGTGAGGCTGCTTGGCCTCGATGGCCCGGACGTGGGTCGAGTGAACCGGTTGTCGGACGCCCAGCTCAAGCGTGTCCTCGACCACATCGAGACTGCTCTTCACGAGCCGCTTTCGATCGATCGCCTGAGCCGGGTCGCCGGCGCGAGCAGCTCGCATCTGCGCACATGGTTCAAGGCGGCGATGGGCGTCACCTTGCATCGCTACGTGTTGCGACGCCGCGTGGAAAGGGCGTGCGTCCTGTTGCGGCGCGGCGATCTCGGCACGAGCGAGGTCGCGGCGTTGACCGGCTTCGCGCACCAGTCGCACCTGGCGCATTGGATGCGCCGCGAGACCGGCCAGACGCCGCGCGATCTGCGGCGGGCGCAGAAGTGACGTCCGCTCCTCAGTCTTTCAGAGGCTTGCCGAGCCGGCCGGCGAGGTCCTGCGTGAACTGCCAGGCGACACGGCCGGAACGGCTGCCGCGCGTCGTTGCCCACTCCAGCGCTTCGGCGCGCAATTGCTCGGGATCGATGGCCAGGTCGTGATAGCGGACATAGCCGTTAATCATGTCGAGATATTCGTCCTGCGAGCATTTGTGGAAGCCGAGCCACAGGCCGAAACGATCGGAAAGCGAGACTTTTTCCTCGACCGCTTCGGAAGGGTTGATGGCGGTCGAGCGCTCATTTTCGATCATGTCGCGCGGCAAGAGATGCCGCCGGTTGGACGTAGCGTAGAAAATGACATTGCCCGGCCGGCCCTCGACGCCGCCTTCCAGCGCCGCCTTCAGCGACTTGTACGAGGTGTCATCGTGGTCGAAGGAGAGGTCGTCGCAAAACAGGATGAACCGGTAAGGCGCCGCCTTCAGAAGGCCCATCAGCTTGGGCAGCGTGTCGATATCCTCGCGGTGGATCTCGATCAGCTTCAGCGGCCGGTCGAGCTTGTCGGAGGCGTTGACGGTGGCATGCACGGCCTTGACCAGGGATGATTTGCCCATGCCGCGCGCGCCCCACAACAGCACATTGTTGGCCGCATAGCCGGAAGCGAAGCGCTCGGTGTTGTCGAGAAGGATATCGCGTACGCGGTCGACGCCGCGGATCAGGCCGATGTCGACTCGGTTTACCTTGCGCACCGGCTCCAGATAGCCGGGATCGGCCTGCCAGACGAAACAGTCGGCGATACCCAGGTCGGTCTCCGGCACCGGCGGCGGGGCGAGACGGGAAACCGCCTCGATCAGGCGATCCAGTTTCTTGTTCAAGGCGTCCAGGCTGTCGGTCATTTTGGGTCTTTTTGTTGAGGTCTTTCAGCGTGTGGGAGCAGCTTCCATGACATCGCTGCAAGAACCAGGTCCAAGCTTTTGTTGGAGCATGATCTTTCGGTGGCCTCGAAGCCGCTTCCGCTGCGACGCTCTAGCACGCCGCAAACGGCTGGAAAAGCAACGGATTGGGCCCGCAGCGCAGTTGCATTGGCAAGTTTACCGACTATATTCCGGCCAAATTTTCGCGGGGCGGCCGCGGCGGAATTTCACCATCCAGGAGTTTCTTGATGTTCGTTACACCGGCATACGCCCAGGGCGTCGGCGCTTCGCCAGACATGTTCATCTCGATTTTGCCGTTTGTCCTGATTTTCGTGATCATGTATTTTCTGATCATCCGGCCGCAGCGCGCGCAGCTGAAGAAGCGCCAGGAAATGCTTTCGGCGGTGCGCCGCGGCGATACGGTGGTGACCGGCGGCGGCTTCGTCGGCAAGGTGACGAAGGTGATCGACGACAATGAGCTGGAGATCGACCTTGGCGGCGGAACCAAGGTGACGGCGCTGCGTTCGACGATCTCGGACGTGCGCGTCAAGGGCGAGCCGGTGGCGAACCAGAACGCCAAGAAGTAAGCGCAATCCCGCGGCGATGGCCGCGGGCAGGGCTCCGACGAACGGCAACATATGGTCTATTTTTCGCGCCTGAAGATCGTTTTGATCGGGCTTGCCCTGGTCTCGATGGTCTTCGGCGCGCCGGCTGTTTTTGCATCGGTGCCGGGCGCACATGTTCTGCTTCACCTCGATACGGACCAGGTAAGAAGCCGCCGGCTGGAAGCAATGCGGGATCAGATCAGGACGCTGCTTCGCGACGCCGAACCGAAGATCCACTATAACGGCCTTGTTGTATCCGGCCTCACGGTTCAGCTGCGCATTAGCGATGCCGCGCAGGTCGAGGCCGCCAAGGCGGCGCTCAGGGCAGTGGTCGATCCCCTTGCCGGCAAGGAAGGTCCGGTCCAGGAGTTTGCGCTCGACGACAGTGAGCCTGGCTTGCTGAAGTTCACCATGACCGATGCCGGCGCGAAGTATCGGACCTCTGCCGCGCTCACACAGTCGATTGAAGTCATCAAAAACCGCCTGAACGAACTTGGCGTGGCCGATGCCACGGTCCAGTTGACGGATGACGGCATACTGGTTCAGGCACCGAGCGTCGCGGATTTGCACGGTCTGGCGCAAACCCTTGCGCGGCAGGGTCGGCTGCGCTTCCAGTTGGTCGATACTTCGATGCCGGTGGACGACGCGGTCAATGGCCAGCCGCCTGCCGGTTCAACCGTGCTTTACACGCCGGACGATCCGCCAGTTCCCTATCTGATCGAAGACCGGGTGCTTGTCTCGGGCGACAGTGTGCTGGACGCGAAAGCGACCCACGACAGTTCGACAGAACAGTTTGTCGTCGCATTCCGGCTCGATTCCAAGGGTACGCAACGTTTCAAGTGGGCGACCACGCGCAATATCGGCAAGCCGTTTGCGGTGATTCTGGACGATCAGGTGATTTCAGCGCCCATCATCCGGGAACCCATTGAGAATGGCACCGCACAGATATCGGGGAATTTCACGGCCGAGAGCGCCAAGGAGTTCGCCGTGTTATTGCGCACCGGCGCGCTGCCGGCGAGATTGACAATCGTCGAGGAAGCGCGATAGGGCCGGCCGTGGTCGGAACGATAACCATAGCTGACAACCTAGCCGATGGCGGAACGCTGCCGCTTGTACGCCTGAACGGATAAGAACGAATGCTTTATTTCTCGCGCCTGAAGATGGTCCTGATCTGGCTCGCCGTGGCCATCACAGTGATCCTCGCCGTGCCCAATCTCTTCCCGGCAAGCACGCTGGCGCAATTGCCGAGTTGGGTGCCGAAGCGGCAGATGACGCTCGGCCTCGATCTTCAGGGCGGTTCGCACATCCTGCTCCAGATGGATCAGAACGACCTGATCAAGGATCAACTGGAGACCACGCGCGACGAGATCAGGACGCTGCTGCGCGACGCCAAGATCCAATACACCGGCCTTGGCGGAACCGGCCGGACCGTTCAGGTGCGCATCAACGATCCAAGCCAGGTCGAAGCCGCCAAGACGGCGCTGAAGCCGATAACCAATCCGGTCGCGGCCGGGCTCTTTAGCGGTGGTTCCGTTCAGTCGATGACCCTGGATGATTCCGAGCCTGGGTTGCTGAAGTTCACCGTCACGGATGCTGGCATCAAGTATCGCACATCAACGGCATTGTCGCAGGCGATCGAAGTGGTGGAGCGGCGTGTCAACGCGCTCGGCACCACGGAACCGATCGTGCAGCGGCAGGGTGACGATCGCATTCTGGTTCAGGTGCCCGGACTGCAAAATCCGCAAAGGCTCAAGGACATCATCGGCCAGACCGCCAAGCTGACCTTCCAGATGGTCGATACGTCGGTGCCGGTCCAGGACGCGATGAAAAATCGACCGCCGCCCGGCGACTCCGTCCTTTACTCGCAGGACGATCCTCCCGTTCCTTATCTGGTTGAAAACCGCGTCATCGTGTCGGGCGAAGACCTGTCGAACGCGACGCCGACCTATAACTCGCAGACCAACGAGCCGGTCGTTTCGTTCACCTTCAATTCCCGCGGGGCGACGCGGTTCGGCCAGGCGACCCAGCAGAATGTCGGCAAACCTTTTGCGATCGTGCTAGACAATCAAGTCATCTCGGCGCCGGTCATCCGTGAACCTATCCTTGGCGGCACGGGGCAGATTTCGGGGAACTTTACGGCCGAGAGCGCCAACGACCTCGCCGTCCTGCTGCGCGCCGGCGCCTTGCCGGCGAAATTGACCATCATCGAAGAGCGCACAGTCGGCCCGGGCCTCGGCCAGGACTCGATCCACGCCGGCAAGGTGGCGGGCGTGATCGGCTCGATCCTCGTCGTTGCCTTCATGTTCGTCGCCTATGGCTTCCTCGGCTTTATCGCCAACGTCGCGCTCGCGGTCCACGTGGCGATGATCGTGGGCGCGCTATCGCTGCTCGGCGCTACGCTGACCTTGCCGGGTATCGCCGGTATCGTGCTCACCATCGGCATGGCGGTGGACTCCAACGTCCTGATCTATGAGCGCATCCGCGAGGAGCGACGAAACGGCCGCTCAGTCATTCAGGCGATCGACACCGGCTTCTCCAAGGCCCTGGCGACCATCGTCGATTCCAACGTCACTTCGCTGATCGCGACCGTCGTGCTGTTTTTCCTCGGCACCGGTCCGGTCAAAGGCTTTGCCGTCACCTATGCGATCGGCATCCTGACCACGGTCTTCACCGCCTTCACCTTCACCCGCATGCTGGTGGCGATCTGGCTGCGCCGCGCTCGTCCGAAGGAATTGCCGCGCGCCCCGGTCACCTTCATTCCGCCAGGCACGAAGATCCCGTTCATGGGGATTCGCCGCTGGACCTTTGCGCTTTCAAGCACGTTGTCCATCCTCTCGGTTGTCGGATTCCTGACCCTCGGCATCAACTACGGCATCGACTTCAGGGGCGGTTCGCTGATCGAGGTGCAATCCAAGCAGGGCGACGCGAATCTTGGCGACATCCGCTCGCGATTGTCGGACCTCAACATCGGTGAAATCCAGGTGCAGCAATTCGGCGCGCCAAACGATGTGTTGATCCGCGTGGGAACGCAGGACGCCGGCGAAAATGCCGAACAGACCGTCATCGACAAGGTGCGGGGCGAGCTGCAGGACCAGTATGATTTCCGTCGCGTCGAAGTCGTGGGACCGACGGTTTCCGGCGAGCTCGCCAAGCAAGGCACGATCGCCATGCTGATCGCGCTGGTCGGCATCCTGCTCTATGTCTGGTTCCGGTTCGAATGGCAGTTCGCGGTCGGAGCCATCGTCGCCACGGTGCACGACGTGGTCATGACGATCGGCTTCTTCGTCCTGACTGGGCTGGAGTTCAACCAGTCGTCGCTGGCTGCGATCCTGACCATCATAGGCTACTCACTGAATGACACCATCGTCGTCTATGACCGCGTCCGCGAGGATCTCAGAAAATACAAGAAGATGCCGCTGCCGCAGCTTTTGAACAACGCCATCAACGAGACGCTGTCGAGAACCACGCTCACCTCGGTGACGACGTCGCTGGCGCTGCTGGCGCTGGTGCTGTTCGGCGGCGAGGTCATCCGCTCCTTCACGCTGGCCATGCTGTTCGGCGTCGTGTTCGGCACTTACTCGTCGATCTTCATCGCCGCGCCGCTGCTGATCCTGTTCCGGTTGCGGCCGCAGGTCGCTGCCGAAGAGGAGAAGAAGCCGGTGAACGGCAAGGCTCTGACGACCTGACGCCATCAGCGCCGGTATGATTTCAGGTCGACTCGACCTGAAATCATACGGCTCTAATCAGAGAGACAGCGCATGATGGCGTCCGAAGACCGCTCAACATTTTTCGGCATCATGCTCTAGATCCATGGCCAAAGGCATCATCATCCGCGAGGCGCATTTCCCCGGCAAGGCGGCGATCGAAGCATATGGCAATGGTGGCTTTCGCTTTGCCGACATGTCGCATCGCGGATCGCTGCTTGTGCTGCCGTCGGGCATCCATGGCTGGGAACCTGCCGATCCGCTGGCGCTGAAAGCCTCGGACTTCGACAAGTTGCTCGCCGAAGCCGACCGCGTGGAGATACTGCTGGTCGGCATGGGCAAGGATTTGCGGCCGCTGCCGGCGGCGCTGCGCGCCGCGCTCAAGGAGGCCGGCATCTCCGCCGACCCGATGTCGACGGGCGCTGCGGTGCGGACCTACAATGTGCTGCTGGCCGAAGACCGCGCCGTGGCCGCCGCGCTGATCGCCGTCGACTGAATGGCCGGCACGCTCGACATCGTCAAGAATGGCGACATCGTCATGGAC
>NZ_RZSB01000322.1:0-6409 GCF_004023285.1 Mesorhizobium sp. M2A.F.Ca.ET.067.02.1.1 | reverse complement strand
CCCTTGCCTGTCACCCACTTCAGGAACGCCTGGGCTTCCTTCTGATGCTTGCTGGAGGCCAGCACGCCGCCGCCCGATACCGAAACGAAGGCGCCCGGGTCCTGGTTCTTGAAATAATGCAGGCCGACATTCTTGCTGTTCTCGCCGGTCTTGGCCTGATCGCCGAACCAGTAATAGTGGTAGATCACGCCACCATCGATCTCGCCGACATTGACCGCCTTCATGACAGTGCTGTTGCCTTTGTAGGCCGTGAAATTCTCCTTCATCGCCTTCAGCCAGTCGGCGGTCGCGGCCTCGCCCTTCAGCTGGAGCAGGGCGCTGACGATGGCCTGGAAGTCGGGGCCCGACGGCGAGGCGGCCCAGCGGCCTTTCCAGCTCGGATCGGCGAGGTCCAGCAGCGACTCGGGGAGCTGGTCTTCCTTCAGCTTGTCCTTGTTGTAGGCAAAGACGGTGCTGCGGGCCGCGACGCCGACCCACTTGCCGCTCGACGGCTGGTATTCCTGGGGAACCTGGGCGAGGGTGTCGGCGTCGACCGGGGCGAACAGACCGGCCGCCTCGACCAGCGCCATGGCCGGCGAATTCTCGGTCAGGAAGACGTCGGCCGGCGAGGCCGCGCCCTCGGCGACGATCTGGTTGGAGAAATCGCTGTCGCCGCCATTGCGCAGCGTGACCTTGATGCCGGTCTCCTTAGTGAAGCCGGCAGCCCATTCCTTGGCGAGGCTCTCATGCTGGGCATTGTAGACGACGATGCCTTGATCCTCCGCCATGGCCGGGCCGGCGATCAGGCCGAGCGCCATCGCAGCGCCGGCGAGCGTGGAAAGGGCAATCTTCATGGGGCATCGTCCTCGAATTTGGAGACAGGGGTTCAGGCTCGGCTCACCTATCAATACCTGATTATTGTAGTCAAGATTGTGACCCTGCTTCAATCCGTCGCCATGCCGCAAACTTTCGTGATTCTGCGGCAGTTTGGCTTGGACATTATTTCGCTGGCCACGTAACAAACCAGGGCCGAGACGCGAACTTCGGGGGTAAACTCTTGTGACCGGCAAGGACGAGGCAGAGCTCTCCGGGCTGCTCAGGGCCGCGATCGCGGGAGACGAAAGGGCTTATGCCAACTTTCTGCATCGCATCGCCGCCCTCGTTCGCGGCTTTGTCCGGCGCAAGATCGTTCAGGGCGGAGTCGACCCCGAGGATGTCGTGCAGGAAACCTTGCTTGCCATTCATGTGAAACGCCACACCTGGCGGCCGGATGCGCCGGTGTTGCCCTGGGTTTACGCGATCGCCCGCTTCAAGCTTATCGACGCGTTTCGCCGGCGAGGGCGCCGCATCGAGGTCGAGATCGACGAGATCGCCGAGACCTTCGCCGAGCCGGAGACAGAAACGGTCAGCGAGCGCGACATAAACCGGGCGCTCGAGGGACTGCCGCCAACGCAACGTTCGGTCGTCTCGTCAATCTCGGTCGACGGCCATTCGATCGGCGAAACCGCCGCCAAGCTCGGCGTCAGTGAAACGGCTGTGCGCGTGTCGCTGCATCGCGGCCTCGCCGCGATCGCTAAAAGATTCGGGCGACAGTGACATGAGGACGGAGGATCTGATCAAAGCGCTCGACGCGGATGCCGGCAAGAAGGCCATGCCGATGGGCAAGGCCTGGTGGCTGGCGGTCTCCGTTGCCGTGGCGATCGCGGCAGCCGTGTTCTTCACGACCATCGGGCCGCGTCCCGACATCATGCCGGCCATGCACACGATGCGCTTCATGTCGAAATTCGTGTTCACGCTGGTGCTTGCGGTCAGCGCCTTCGCGCTGATCCGCGCGCTGTCGGTGCCGGGCGCTTCGACAAGGCAGAAGATGGCCTGGATGCTCGCCGCGCCGCTTTTGGTCGTGCTGGCGGTGGTCCTGGAGCTTTTCGTCGTACCCCAGGCCGATTGGGGCAAGCGGCTCGTCGGCTCGAACATGATGATCTGCATGACTTTCATCCCGCTGATCGGCATCGGCCCGCTGGCGGTCTTCCTCGGCATGCTGCGCTACGGCGCGCCGACCAGGCCGGTGCTTGCTGGCGCGGTGGCCGGGCTGCTCGCGGGCGGGCTCGCGGCAACCTTCTACGCCGCGCATTGTTTCGACGATTCGCCGCTCTTCGTCGCCACCTGGTATACGATCGCCATCGCCTTCCTGACGCTGCTCGGGGCTATCGGCGGGCGGCTTTTCGTGCGCTGGTAGCCCGCCGGGGCTGTTTCGAAACAGTCCCTTAATCATGCCGGCAATTGTTTGCCGGTTAGCGGAGCGATCGCCATCATCTGCGCAACCATTCCTTAAAACCGATCCGCCAGGGTTGCGGCAACGTGCAGTTGCGTGTTGGGGTGGGTCGCATCGTGGCGTGGTTGAACTGGAAAGGGCTTCGTGCCGACAGGCACGCCGCGCAGGGTTTGCTCGCAATCGGCCTGGTTGCCGCCGCCGCATCGATCCTGCTGCCACGCCTCGAATTTGGCGCCGACGCGCTGAGGCTCTGCCTGCAGATTTCCATCGCCATCACAGCCGCGACGCTGTTTCTGTCGGCCATGTTCATCCAACGCATCGTCGACGATCGCCGGCAGATCGCCGAGAGCGAACAGCGCTTCCGCCGGGCCATGGAGGATTCGGCGATCGGCGTCGCCATTGTCGGGCTCGACGGGCGCATCGTTCAGGCCAATCCGGCCTTCGCCGACATGCTCGGCTATACCCGATCGGAAATCGAGGCGCTGACGTTCCTCCAGATCACCCATCCCGACGACCTGCAGATCGGCCGCGAGACGATGATGAGCCTGAAGGAAGGCAAGATCCACTCCTTCCATTTCGAGAAGCGGTATCTGCACAAGGACGGTACTCCGGTCTGGGCGCAGCTTGCGGGCTCGGTCATCCGCGAAGAGGGGACAGGCCGCCCGCTCTATCTGGTGTCGCAGATCGAGGACATCGACGCCCGCAAGCAGGCCGAGGCGCGCATCGCCGAGGCCGAGACCCGTTGGAATTTCGCGCTCACCAGCACCGGACAGGGAGTCTGGAGCCTCGATATGCGCAAGGGTGGCACAACCTATTCCGAAACCTGGGCGAAGATGCTGGGCTATGCCGCTGGCGAGCTCGACGGAGACCCGGACCGCTGGCTGACCATGATCCATCCCGACGATCAGGCACGCGTCGCCGAGGCGGATCGCGCGCACCTTGCCGGCGAGACGCCCTTTTTCGAAGCCGAGTTCCGGATGCGCCACAAGGACGGCCACTGGGTCTGGATCCTCGACCGTGGCAAGACGATCGAGCGCGACGCCGAGGGCCGGGTGATCCGCGCCATCGGCAGCCTGACCGATATCACGCAGCGCAAGGAGGCCGAGACGCGGCTGATGGTTTCGGCGGCGATGCTGGCCGACGAGAAGGAGCGTCTGAGGGTCACGCTGCAGTCGATCGGCGACGCGGTGATTTGCACCGATGCCGCCAACCGCATCACCTTCATGAACCCCGTCGCGGAAAAGCTCACCGGCGTTGACGTCTGCGAAGCCCTTGGAAAGGTGCTCGGCCATGTCTATTGGGCGGTCGACGAGGAAAGCGGGCAGAGAATCGGCCTGACGCGTCCTTCGGCGTGCGAACAGCCTCGTTGCGACCAGAACACGCGCGCGGTTCTCGTGCGGCGCGACGACACGCGCTGCAGCATCCGCCAGGTGGTGTCGCCGATCATGAACGACCGCAAGCAGTTCTGCGGCCTGGTCATCGTCTTCCAGGACTTCACCGACGCGCGCGCCCTGCAGCGACAACTGGCCTACGCCGCCGCCCATGACGCGCTGACCGGGCTCGCCAACCGCTCGAGCTTCATGCGCACCATGGAGGAACTGGTCGACCAGTGCCGCCTCAATGGCGGCGAGCATCAGTTCATGTTCGTCGACCTCGACCACTTCAAGGCCGTCAACGACACCGGCGGCCATGCCGCGGGCGATGCGCTGCTCAGGCGCGTGGCCGACACCCTGCGCAATGTGCTTGGCCCGGAAGAGATCGTCGCGCGGCTCGGCGGCGACGAGTTCGCCGTCATCCTCAAATCGGGCGACGCGGCGCGCGGGCCGATCGCGGCGCGCTCGATCATCGATGCCATCTGCAACCTCAATTTCAGCTGGGACGGCCGCCCGCATTTGATCGGCGCCAGCATCGGGCTCGCGCCGATCCGCGCCGGTTGCGGCGAGGTGGATGAGATCATCGCCCGCGCCGATGCCGCCTGCTACGATGCCAAGGCGGCAGGCCGCGGCTGCGTTTCCGCCGCGCCGGACGAAGCTTCGAGAGATGTGCCGCCCATGCCGCTCGCCGCGGCGTCCTGAACGGCGTCGGAAGGGTTCAGCCGCGGAAGATCAGCGCGTCGGCACCGGATGGTCGCCGCGATAGTCGTAGAAGCCGCGACCAGTCTTGCGGCCGAGCCAGCCGGCCTCGACATATTTCACCAGCAGCGGACAAGGGCGGTATTTCGAGTCCGACAGGCCCTCATGCAGCACCTGCATGATCGACAGGCAGGTGTCGAGGCCGATGAAGTCGGCGAGCTGCAGCGGGCCCATCGGATGGTTGGCGCCGAGCCGCATGGCGGTATCGATGGCGTCGACCGTGCCGACGCCCTCATAGAGCGTGTAGATCGCCTCGTTGATCATCGGCAAAAGGATGCGGTTGACGATGAAGGCCGGGAAATCCTCGGAGACGGTGATCGTCTTGTCGAGGTGCTTCACATAGGTCTTGGCCGCCTCGAAGGTCTGGTCCTCGGTGGCGATGCCGCGCACTAGCTCGACCAGCTTCATCACCGGCACAGGATTCATGAAATGTATGCCGATGAAGCGCTCGGGACGGTCGGTCTGGGCGGCAAGCCGGGTGATCGAGATGGACGAGGTGTTGGTCGCCAGAATCGCTTCCGGATTGAGCTGCGGGCAGAGCTGCGCGTAGATCTTGCGCTTGACCGTCTCGTCCTCGGTCGCCGCCTCGATCACGAGGTCGGCGGCGGCGAGGTCGGCCATGGCCGGAGCGGCGGAGATGCGCGCCATCGCTTCGTTGCGCGCCTTTTCCTCAAGCTTGCCGGAACCGACTTGGCGGGCCATGTTGCCACTGATGGTGGCGATGCCCTTCTCGATCCGGTCGGCCGATATGTCGTGGATCAGGACCTTGTAGCCGCCCAGCGCAGAGACATGGGCGATACCGCCACCCATCTGACCCGCGCCGACAATGCCGATCGTCTCGATCTTGCTCATGAACCCCGATCCCGTCCGGAACGTCCGCACTTCCTTGAAGTACAAAGACGCTCCTGCTTGTTTGTTTCCCGCAATCCGGAGGCGAACCGCCGGATTGGCTCCGGACCTTGATGGCCCGCTTTTTGTGCAGTGCAAACTAAAAGGGCGGGGCGACTTCGTCTACCCCACCCTTTGGATTTTAATATGCCAGAACGGACGGCGTCAAAGCGCCTTTTGCAGCTCCGGCAAAATGACGAAGAGATCGCCGACCAAGCCGTAATCGGCAACCTGGAAGATCGGCGCCTCCTCGTCCTTGTTGATGGCGACGATCACCTTGGAGTCCTTCATGCCGGCCAGGTGCTGGATGGCGCCGGAGATGCCGACGGCAATGTAGAGGTCGGGCGCGACCACCTTGCCGGTCTGGCCGACCTGCCAGTCGTTCGGGGCATAGCCCGCGTCGACCGCGGCGCGGGACGCGCCGACCGCGGCGCCGAGCTTGTCGGCGACCGGCAGGATGACTTCCTGGAACTTCTCCGAGGAGCCGAGCGCGCGGCCGCCGGAGATGATGATCTTGGCCGAGGTCAGTTCCGGACGATCGTTCTCCGAGAGCTTGTTCTCGACGAAGGACGACAGGCCGGGGTTGGCGGCGGCGCCGACCGTCTCGACCGCGGCAGAACCACCTTCCGGCGCTGCCGCGAAGGAGGCGGTGCGCACCGTGATGACCTTCTTGGCGTCGGTCGACTGGACGGTCTGGATGGCGTTGCCGGCATAGATCGGCCGCTTGAAGGTGTCAGGCGAGACCACTTCGATGATTTCCGACACCTGGGCGACGTCGAGCAGGGCGGCGACGCGCGGCGCGATGTTCTTGCCGGCGGAAGTGGCCGGCGCGATGATCGTGTCGTAGCCGCCCGCAAGAGAGACGACGAGAGCCGCAGTCGGCTCGGCGAGGCGTTCCGAAAGCTCGTCCGCTTCGGCCAGCAGCACTTTCCGAACGCCCTTCAGCTTGGCGGCGGCGTCGGCCGCGCCCTTGGCGCCCTTGCCGGCCACCAGCACGTCGACTTCCGCGCCGATCTGGAGCGCCGCCGACAGCGCCTTGGCGGTCTGGTCGGAAAGGCTTGCGTTGTCGTGTTCGGCGATGAGGAGAATTGCCATTGTCTTTATCCTTTCCCGATCGCTTAGAGCACGCCGGCTTCGT
>NZ_RZSB01000321.1:0-6411 GCF_004023285.1 Mesorhizobium sp. M2A.F.Ca.ET.067.02.1.1 | reverse complement strand
GCCGCGAGGGCCGCGACGGCCAGGAGCGGCAGCGGCGCCCTCGGCTTGGGCAGCGCCGCCGCCATGCCTTGCCAGTGGGGCGAGATGTCTTCGCCGGCGCGCGGCTTGAAGTAGCGCAGCGTGTCGTAGACGTCGCGCCGGACGCGTTCGAGCGTATCTCGTTCCTTGGCCAGCCCGCGATACTGGCCCTCGAAGCCCAGCGACAGGCAGGCATGCATCAGTTCGAGCAGGTCGTAATGCGCTTCCGGCGTGGCGAGGATGTTGTTGAGCGCTCCGTAGAAACCGGCGCCGGTAGGTTGGGTGTGAAAGAACCGCGCCACCAGGCTGTGCTGAAGCCAGCTGTCCTTGCTTGGCCAGGGCAGATTGCCGACAAGGTCGTCGGCGGTTTCGCAAAGCGCGAATTTGGCGATGCGTGCGTCTTCCTCGGCCACGCCTGCCTTCGCGATTTCAAGGTCGAAGGTCTCGATCGCGTCGGCGATATGTTCCGCCAAGGGCGCGGCTTGCCGGTCGACCGGCATCAGTCGCAATTGACCGAGAAGCATCAACAGCGGCGCGGAGGCGGCAAGGATCGGATTGGCTGCAGCGTATCTCACGCCGGAGGCGGCGTCGAGCAGGGCATCCTGCTGCACGCCCGGCGCCGCATTCGCGGCGGTTCCCGGAGTTGGCCCTTGGAAGAGCACGGTTCCGGACGACCAGCCGGTAGGCATCTGCCGGCCGCCACCGGGATCGAACACCGTCGCTTCGCGGGAAGGCGATGGGGCTGGCCGCACGCTTTCCGGACCGGACCTCTCGGCAGCCGCGAGTGGCTTCTGCTTCGGTCGCGGCGCGCGGATGACGGTCTTGTCCGCCGGCCTAGACGGATCGTCCTTCGAGCTCATCGGCGGCGCCCCGCCTTCAAGCTGCAAAGGGCATGTTTTCGATCGGGGGACCGCGTTTCAGGCTGAGCCTCGGCGGCGGGCCGCTTGGAAAGGCTCATCTCGCCGAAACATGACATTGCTGCACACGCCCCAAGCCTCGCCGCCTTGCCCGCCGGGCTAGCGTCCCTGTGCATTCTAGTCGCCCGGATACCCAATTGAAACGGGCCGCCGATTGAAATCCGGAAGCAAGATGCTCGAAGCGGCGGCTTCTTCTATGAGACCCGTCACATACGGCCAGCGGTTAGAGCAATTCCAGGAAAAGTGTGAGCGGTTTTCCGTCCGGAATTGCGTGAAAACAAGAAGATGGGGCATTTCACCGTTTCCGTGAAACGGTGAAATGCGCTAGTGCCCGTGCGTCTATTTCTTCTTGTCGGCCTTGGCGTAAGCTTCGGCGAAATAGGTGAGGAAGACATCCAGCATGCCGTTCTCATGCTTATCTTCCATCGTCCGCCATGTCGCGACGAGCGCATCCCAGGCCTGGCTCTTCCTGGACGAGAAGGACGCAGGCGGAATTTTCTTCGCGATCGCCTCCGGCGACAGGTCGTCGAGCAGCCGCGACAGCGCCGCCTGCATGGCGGCATAGGTTGCGATCTCATGGGCCTTCAGGTCGCGGAACGCATCCTCGATGCTGCGCCTGGCATCGAGATAGCCCGCCCTGCGCTTGGCGAACATGATCTCCAATATGTCGTCGGTGCCCGGCACGAATTTCAGCGGGTTGTTGTCCTCGGCGCCGATCATCGTGCGGTTCGCGCTCTTGGCGAGCACCTTCGCCGCCGCGCGCGCCTTGAGCAGCAGGGACAGTTGCTCGACCGTGGTTCTCAGCACCGCGCCGATCTCGGCCGCGACGTCGTGAGGATCGCGCGACTGCAGCAAGTCGGGAGCGATCCCCGCCGCCCTGGCGATTTCCCGCAACATCGCATCCACTTCCGCGGGCCGGTTGGCCGGGGCCGCCGGACCTGGCTGCAGCGCCGAGGATGTCGAGACGGGCGCCGCCTCGGCCGGGCGCTGATCCGCCGGACTGAAGAACGGTTCATGGCCGGGATCCAGCGGCCGGCCGGTCGAGGGCGGCAGCTCGCGCTGAGTCGATCCGGTCCTGGTCTGCGGATATCCGGTCGCGGCCCGTTCGTCTTCGATCGAAACGCCGACGACGTAGCGGCCGATCAGCAGCCGGTCGCCCTGTGCCAGCCGATGCGGCCCGGCCATGCGCTGGCCCGAACCATTGACGAAGGTGCCGTTGCGCGAGAGGTCGTAGAGCCAGAACGAACCCGCCTGGTAGCGGACCTCGCAATGCCGGCCCGAAATGAACTTGTCCGGATCGGACAATGTCCAGTCGCAATTCTCGCGGCCGATCTCGAAGCTGCGATCGCGGGCGGCATAGCTGGCGGCGGTGCCGGCCGGCAGGCTGTCGACATTGCTGATCTGGAGAGAGATGAACATCCGGAAGCGTCGCCGAACTTGGTCAACAAATGCTTATCTGTCGCGCAATTCCGGGCGGAAAACCATTGAGCGCCCTTCCGGAATTGCTCTGCTATTCTAGCAGCTTGGAAGCCGAGCGGGAGAGGAGCGTTTCACATCGGCGCATGGGCGCGCTTTAGCCATCGCTATTATTTGGCCTCCCTCAAACATGTGCTAGGCTGACGCGGATACGGTGCGGTGAACTCGAACGCTCCCGAACGTGATCCAGTTAATAGAGCGGGGGCTTCAAACCATCACACTGACGGCCGCGTCGAGGAGGGGCACGACCCATGCCGAACGAACGTGCCACGGTTGTACAGACGCCGGCTGGCGCCGACCTGACCTTCACCCATCTCATCGGCCGCGATGAGATCAGTCGCTGCTTCGCCTATACCGTCGGCTTCGTCTCGAAGAACCGCGACGTCGACCCGCTGAAGATGCTGGGCGGCGTCGTTTCGGTCGAGGGCGAGTCCGATCCGAAGCGCTGGTTCAGTGGCCTCGTGTCGGATTTCAAGCTGACCCGCATCGAGGACCGGCTGGCCTTCTACGAGGCGACCGTCAGGCCGTGGCTCTGGTTCCTCGGCAACACCACCGATTGCCGCATCTTCCAGAACATGACGGCGGTGGAGATCGTCGAGAAGATCTTCTCGAAATATGGCATCGCCAAATTCGAGAAGCGGCTGCAGGGCTCCTATCCCCAGCGCGAATATTGCGTGCAGTATGACGAGAGCGATCTCGATTTCGTACAGCGGCTGCTCGAGCACGAAGGCATCTTCTATTTCTTCGAGCATGACGAGGGCAAGCACACGCTCATCCTCTGCGACGCGATGAGCAAGCTGAAGCCGGCGCCCGGTTACGAGAAGGTGCTTTACAATTTCGAGGGCCAGGCCTCGCGGCGCGATGTCGAATACATCACCGAATGGATACCTGGCAGCGCGGTGCGGCCGGGCGCCTATGCCCACACCGATTATGATTTCGAGAAGCCCGGCGCCGATCTGATGGCGAAATCCGCCCAGCCTTTCGCTCATAAGGAAGCCTCCGGCGAAAACTATCGCCAGCCAGGCGCGCATCTCGATGTCGGGCGCGGCGACAAGATCGCCGGGATCCGCCGCGAGGAGCTTCAGGCCG
Organism: Mesorhizobium sp. M2A.F.Ca.ET.067.02.1.1; assembly: GCF_004023285.1. Lineage (NCBI taxonomy): Bacteria > Pseudomonadati > Pseudomonadota > Alphaproteobacteria > Hyphomicrobiales > Phyllobacteriaceae > Mesorhizobium > Mesorhizobium sp. M2A.F.Ca.ET.067.02.1.1. The sequence goes on along the minus strand of NZ_RZSB01000321.1, from coordinate 2,911 downwards.
TGCACCAGCACAGCACCGCGGTTGGCACGGTGCGCGGCCTTTTTTCCGGCTGCAAGTTCACGCTGGAGAGCTTTCCGCGTGACGACCAGAACCAGGACTATCTTGTGGTCAGCGCCGAATACCGGCTGTTCGATCCCGGCTACCGGACCCAGAACGAGGCCCACAACGAGAATTTCAAAGTCGTGCTGGGCGTGGCGCCCACCAAACTGCCCTACCGCCCACCGCGCATCACGCCGCGGCCGATCATGCGCGGCCCGCAGACGGCAACGGTGGTAGGTCCTTCGGGCGAGGAGATATTCACCGACAAATATGCCCGCGTGAAGGTGCAGTTCCATTGGGACCGGCTCGGCAAGAAGGATCAGAACTCATCCTGCTTCGTGCGCGTCTCGCAGACCTGGGCCGGCAGCAACTGGGGCTTCATCCAGATCCCGCGCATCGGCCAGGAGGTCATCGTCGATTTCATCGAGGGCGACCCGGACCTGCCGATCATCACCGGCCGCGTCTATAACGCCTCGCAGATGCCGCCCTACGGACTGCCGGGCAACGCCACGCAGTCGGGCTGGAAGTCGAATTCCTCGAAGGGCGGCGGCGGGTACAACGAGTTGATGTTCGAGGACAAGGCAGGCTCCGAGCTGGTCAATTTCCAGGCGCAGAAAGACCACCATTTGCTGATCAAGCACGACCGCAACAAGACGGTCCAGCACGACCAGTCCGACCGCATCGACCACGACGCCAAACACTCCGTCGGCCACAACCTCGACGAGGACGTCGGCAACAACAAGACGGTCAAGATCGGCGTCGACCAGACCACCAACATCGGCTCGAACGACACCGAAACGGTGGGCGCGAACCGCAAGCTGACGGTGATGGCGAACGAGACGATCCATGTCGTTGCGAACTCGACGGAAAACATCGACGCGAACCACTCGCAGACGGTGGGGCTCAATCAGACAGTCACAGTGGGTGTCGCGCGCGTCGACACGGTGGGGGCCGCTGAAACGAGAACCGTAGGCGCGGCACAGATGAACACAATCGGTGCCGTGCGTTCGGTCAGCGTGGGTATCAGCCAAAGTCATGATATCGGCGCAGGCGACAGCTGGAACGTCGGAGCAAGTCAGAACATCCAGATCGGCGCCGACCAGAGCCTGGCGGTCGGCGGCGCACAATCGTCTCAAATCGGGAAGGCAAGGACGGCCAAGATCGGTGCGGACGATGCGACCGATGTCGGTGGCGCGCATGCGCTTAAGGTAGGCAAGGGCAGCGGTATCCAGGTTGCCGAAGACAGCACGATCAAAGTCGGCAAGAAGCTGATGATCGATGCCGGCGACGAAATCACGCTGAAATGCGGCGATGCCTCCATCACCATGAAGAAGGACGGCACAATCGTCGCGAGCGGCAAGGACATCACGATCAAAGGCAGCGGCAAGATCACCGTCAAGGCGGACGGCGATGTGATCGTGAAAGGAAGCACCATCAACAACAATTGAGGTCGCGATCATGGAAGTGCTCAATCGCATCGACGGTGTCGTGATCGGCCTGCTGATCGGGTTCGAGGACGGGGCGCCGCTGGTGGTTTTCGTAGGCAACCCAAGCGAGACGGCGATTGCAGCCCGCAGTCTGACCGAACTCGACACATCCTCGATTGGCTCGGAACTGGCATTGCTTTTCGAGGGGGGCGATCCGATGCGCCCGCTGGTCGTCGGGCGAATTGTCGATCCAGCCAATAAAAAGCCGGAACTGCAAGTCGTTCGCGACGGCAGCCGTATCGTGATCACGGGCGAAGAGCGCATAGAACTGCGCTGCGGCCTGGCGTCGATCATTTTGGAGAAGGACGGCCGGATCACTGTCCGTGGCACTCAATTGACCAGCCAGGCGAGCGGCACCAACCGTATTCGCGGCGGAGCCGTGCATCTCAATTGAGGGTTTGCCGATGCTTCACGTTGCGACCATCGCCGCCATAGTGGATCAGCATGCCGAAGACGCGGCCTTCCTCTGGCTTCGCCGCAGGCGGGAGATAGATGGTCCGCTCCTTGATGAGACCGAGATAGGTCGCATCGATCAACGTCTCGAAGCGAATATCGAGGGATTGATGGCTGCAGGCAAGGCTGGCTGGGAAGCCGCTCTCGCCAGGTTTGGCGACTATCCCGAGCCTGGTGAGCTTTTCGTATTGGGGGCCCTCGCGCTGCGTTGGGGTGAGGCCGCCCTGGTCGCCTCGGCGATCGAGGCCGCCATCGGCGTGGGTAAGACCGGATTGTCGCCCCTGTCCGCAGCGATTGCGCGTGCGCCACGCGACAATTTGCGGCCGTTCGTGGCGAAGTGGCTTGATGCGCGGGACGCGTGGCCGCGTGCACTCGGTCTATCGGCGCTTTGGCATCATCGCGTCGATCCCGGGTCGCGATTGTTCGATCTGGCGGGTCATTCCGATGCTGTTGTGCGCGGCCACGCCCTCAGACTTGCGGGTGCGCTCAAACGGCGCGATTTGCTTCCGATGGTGCTGGCCGGCCTTGATGCAGAGACGCCCGGGGAGCGACTGACGGCTGCTGTCGCCGCCTGTATGCTCGGCGAGACTCGCTCCGCCCACCGGGTGATCGATCAGATCGTGATGACGGAACCGGGGCTCGCCGAGGCTGCGATCGAAATACGCCTGCTGACGACGCCGACGAAGGCCGGCAAGCAGTGGCTGCGAAAACACCTAGCGCAGCCAGCGCGTCGTGTCGCGGCGACGGCGTCGATTGGCCTGTTCGGCGATCACAAAGTGATGCCGTGGCTGATCGAAAAGATGCGTGAGCCTGACCTCGCCGGCGCTGCCGGCGCCTCGCTCCGTGACCTGTTCGAGGTTGATTTCGGCGACACCGATCTGTTTGTCGCAGATACATCGCTCCTGGGTAAGGACTTCGCCGATCTGGATGAC
>NZ_RZSB01000320.1:0-6430 GCF_004023285.1 Mesorhizobium sp. M2A.F.Ca.ET.067.02.1.1 | reverse complement strand
CCCTGGTCCTGAACACGCCGGTCGGCCGGCTGATCGCGCGTGGGACGGAGAAGGAGCTGCTGCTTGACGAGGTCGAAGCGCTGCTGACCTCGGGCGCGCTCGTCGTCGATGCCTGCCGCAACGTGGCGCGCGAGGCCGATGCGGTCGTCTCGCTGGCGACGCGGCCGGTGCTGTTCGCGCTGGCGCGCACGCTTGCCGAAGCCTGGCCGGCGGATGCCTCGCGTGAGTTGCTGTTGAGACGCGCCTTTCGGGCAAGGCATGCGGATGAATCGCATCGCGCGCGGCTGAGGGTCGAGATGGGACGGCTGCGCGCCGAGCTCGCCGGCTTGGCCGAGATCAATGCCACGGCCGCCGGCTTTGCCTTGACGCCGTTGAAGGCCGCCGAGGTCGTCGTGCTGGCGCCGCCGGTCGAAGACGAGCATGGCGCGGTGCTTGCCTTCCTGACCGATGGCGAGGCCTGGTCGAGCTCGGCGCTGGCGATCGCGCTTGGCGCCAGCGCGCGCACCGTGCAGCGAGCGCTGGAAGAACTGTCGACGCAGAATAAGGTGCAGCCGGTCGGCCGCGGCCGGGCGCGCCGCTGGATGATGCCGCCGGTGACCGGATTCCCGACTGTGTTGTTACTCCCGGGGCCGCTGCCGACCGACTAGTCTGCGGCCATTGTTCGAATGGAGGCTGAAAATGAAACGAGCCGCTGCCGAGATCCTGCGCGAATACGGACCGTTCCCCGGCGTCGAGCGCGTCAATGGCGTCACCTATGACGGCCAAAATATCTGGTTCGCCAGTGGCGACAAGCTGAACGCGCTCGATCCCGACAGCGGCAAGATCGTGCGTACGATCGATGTCGCCTCGCATGCCGGGACTGCCTTCGATGGTGAGTATCTCTACCAGATTGCCGAGGATCGCATCCACAAGGTCGACCCGAAGATCGGCAAGGTCGTCGCCACCATTCCTGCCCCCGGCAATGGCGGCGATTCAGGCATGGCCTGGGCCGAGGGTTCGCTCTGGGTCGGCGAATACCGGGCGCATAAGATCCATCAGATCGATCCTGAAACAGGCAGAGTGATCCGCACGATCGAATCCAAGCGCGTCGTCACCGGCGTCACCTGGGTAGACGGCGAGCTCTGGCACGCCACCTGGGAGGGCGAGGAGGGCGACCTGGTGCGCGTCGATCCCGACACGGGCGACGTGCTGCAGGAGCTGGCGATGCCCTCCGGCGTGTCGGGGCTGGAATCGGACGGCGACGGCTGCTTCTTCTGCGGAGGCGGCAGCAGCGGCAAGATCAAGGCCGCGAAGCGTCCGGGACACGGCGCCAAGTAACGGGCTGGCGAAAGGGCAGCGCGGTCAGGCCGCTTCGCGCGCCGGCCGCGTCATGGGCTTGCTGGAGGCTTTCGCGGCGTTCGGCCCGTCGACATGCGCCCAGGCCGGCCGCTCGAACAGGAAGGCGCCGAAGCCGATGCGCTTGACGATGAAATAGAGCACCACCGGGCTGATGACCGAGACAAGCAGCACAGCCAGGCTCAGCATGCCGGTGTCGGTCAGAAGGCCGCTCGCCAGCATGACACCGCGGAAGATCGACATCGGAATGGTGAAGGCGACATAGACGACCAGCGAATGCTCGCCGAGCCAGCGCAGCCACTCCATGGAAGCGAATTTCGACAGGAAGCCGCCGGCCACGCACAGCGCCACCGCGCCGGCGACGGCCAACGTCAGATGCAGCGGCGGCCACGCCGCCAGGCCAATCTGCATGCCGACCGCCTGCATGGCGTAGCCCGGCGAATAGACGAGCAGCCCGTTGACGAGCGCCCAGGCGAGCAGGCCCGCGACGGCGATCGCCGGACGAGCCTGCGTCCATTCCACCAGCCGGAAGATCAGCGGCGCGAGCACGAAGCCAAGATAGAAGAACACGAAATAGGCCGCGAACTGCTCGAGCGCGTAGCTGTCCGGCTTCGGCGCCCACATCTGCAGCGCGGCAGCGAACGGGATGACGACCCAATGCGGCACGCGAAGCTCGCGCAGCACGCGGATCGCGATGCCGAAAACCGCCAGCATGTAGATGAACCACAAGACGCCATAGGGCTGGACGACGGCCATTGCCAGGTCGTGCAGCATGCCGGCGGGGTCGCGGCTGAAGATGCCGATCTTCAGCCCGATCGAGACGAGCGCCCACAGCACGTAGAAATAGAGATAGTGGACGACGCGGCGGTCGACATAACGCCGCCACGGCCGGTCGATCACCTGCGACAGGAACAGGCCCGAGATCAGGAAGAATTCCGGCATGCGGAAGGGTGTCGCGAAGCCGATCACATAGTGCAGGAAGCCGACGCCGCCGGTGTACTCGCCTGTGTTGTAGGCCGAGTACATCATCACCACCAGGATGATGGAAAGGCCTTTTGCCGTGTCCACCCACGGCATGCGGTTCGGGTTGCTCATGAACGATCTCGAGGAAAATTCAACTGCCGCGATTGTAGCGGACCGGCAAATGGCCCGCAGCAACAAGCTTACGATATCGTAAACACCTTGTTCGGGACCCGCGTTAACCATCGCCTTATGGCGACTGCGCGGCGGCATGCGTCTCGCGCATCGCTATCGCGACGATCGCGCCCGACAGGAACGTCAGCGCCGCGATTGCCGCGATCGCCGCGGCAAAGCCGAAGAAGTCGGCGATCAGACCCGCCGACAGCGCACCGATCGCATAGCCGAGATCGCGCCAGAAGCGGTAGACGCTGAGCGAGCGCGCCCGCCAGGACGGATGAGAGGCGTCCGAAACCGCCGCGATCAGGCTCGGATAGACCATTGCCGTGCCGAAGCCGAGCAGCAGGCTCGCCAGCAGCCACCAGCCAAAATCGCGCGTCATGGCGGTCAAGAGAAGTCCCGCCGCCTGCACCCACATGCCGGCGACGATCAGCCCCTTGCGGCCCCACCGGTCGCTGAGCGGCCCGGTCGCGACCTGCAGGATGCCCCACACCGCCGGATACACCGCCTTGAGGATGCCGATGCGCTCGACGCCGAGCCCGTTGGCGACAAAGAAGAGCGGGAACAGCCCCCAGCTCATGCCGTCATTCAGATTGTTCACCAGGCCGGCCTGAGAGGTGGCGAACAGGTTACGGTCCCCGAACGAGGTCAGCATGAAGATCTCACGGAAGCTGAGCGGCGAAGACTGTCTTGGGTGATTAGCCAGTTCCAGCTCCACATGCCCGCGTGTGTCGCGCACCAGCAGGATCGACAGCGCCGCACCCAGGATCGCGTAGACGACGCCGAGATAGATCGGCACTGGCCGCAGCCCGTAGCGGCTGGCGAGATAGCCGGTGAGGAAGGCGGTGATGCCGACGGCGAGATAGCCGGCGAACTCGTTGAGGCCGACGGCCAGTCCCCGCGATTTCGGCCCGACCAGATCGACCTTCATGATCACCGTCATCGACCAGGCGAGCCCTTGGTTGATGCCGAGCAGCGCGTTGGCGGCCACGATCCAGCCCCAGTTCGGAGCCCAGATGATGATGAAGGGCACCGGCAGGCCGAACAGCCAGCCGAGGACCAGCACGCGCTTGCGGCCCCATGTGTCGGCAAGCTGGCCGGAGACGAGGTTGGCGCAGGCCTTGACCACGCCGAAGCTGACGATGAAGGAGACGATAAGCGTGCTGGAAGCGACGCCGAATTCCTCCGCGCCGATCAGCGGCACGACGGTCCGCTCGATGCCCACCATCCCGCCAACGAAGGCGTTGATCAGCACCAGCAGCGAAAACTGCTTCCAGTTGGCCTTGAGGCCGAGCGCGACGGCGGTGGCGTTCACACTGGAAAACCGGCCTTTCTGAAGCCTGATGTGAAAAGCTCGAGAGCGACCGGGTCGGCGAACGGGAGACCTGAAATCAGCCGAACAGTCACGTCGTGTTTCCTCACCAGTGTTTCCTCGACTTCAGCGCGCGCCTTCTCCATCTCGCCCAAATGCGCGTAAGTCGCCGCGAGGAAGGCATGAGTGAAGAAATGGTCTCCGGCCTTCTGATACGAACTGACGGCTTCCGAGTACTTGCCAAGCAGGAAAAGGGAGCTGCCCTTCACCTCCCAAAACCATGTCGGAGGTAACGGGTCGCGCAGCAGCGCACTTTCGAGCACGTTGAGTGCCGTCTCGGCCCGACCGCCGTAATTGAGCCAGCTCGCGTAATCCCCTGCTATGTTCACGTCGAGCGGGTTCAACGAGCGTGCTCGCTCGAAATGCATTCCCGCATCGCTGTGCTGGCGCATATGCGTAAGCACCAGCCCCATGCTCTGGTGACACACGCCGTCGCTCCTATCGAGAGCGAGCGCCGCTCGTGCCGAGTCCCAGGCCTTCTGCAGCGTGCGGGGATCGTTGTCGTACCAAAATTTGCCAACGAGGGCCTGGGCGAGGAAGGCGTGGCCTTGAGCGAATGTCGCATCGAGCTCGACGCACCGAACGAACAGCGGCTCGGACTTGTCCAGTTCATATCTATGGAAGAGCGCGCGCCCTTGCAGATAGTAATCGTATGCATCCCAATCGGCTGGAGGCTTGCGCCTGGAGCGGCTTGCCGAGTCGGCCTCCGTTTGGCCTTCGACCATTGAGGCGATGAGCGCGGCAACCTCGTCTTGCAATGTGAAGATGTCGTTGAGGGCCCGGTCGTACCGTTGGGCCCACAGGTGGGTGCCGGTGGCGGCGTCAATCAATTGTGTGGTGATGCGAATGCGATCGCCGAGCTTTCGTATGCTGCCTTCGACGAGGTAGCGAACCCCGAGTTTGCGACGGACTTCAGCGATGTCCGGTGCCGGATGGCGAAACTGAAAAGACGAGTTGCGTGCGATGACGAGGAGGGAGCGAAATCTGGCCAGCTCCGTGATTATGTCCTCGGTTATGCCGTCACTGAGATATTGCTGGTCCTGATCGCCGCCCAAATTGGCAAAGGGCAGCACCGCAATCGACGGTTTGCCGGATGCCGGCATCGGTTTGGAGGGTGTGCTCGCCACCGGCTCAATCGTCCCGGTGAAGCGGTAGCCGACGCGAGGCACATTGGCGATCCACTCGCCGCCGTTGTCAGCCGGACCAAGAACCTTTCTTAGTGTCGCGATCTGGACGGTAAGGTTGCCTTCCTCAACGGCGGTGCCCGGCCAGGCAGCGTCCATCAGCTCAGCCTTGGTCACGATTTCGCCGGGCCGTGCGCAAGCGCGGCAAGCAACGTCAGCCCACGATGCCCAACGGCGATCGGGATGCGCTCTTTAAGGAGCGTCCCGGTGTCGGGATCGAGTACGAACGGACCAAAAGCGATGCGAGTCCCGTGCATGTGCACATAGTAGACGCTTGGAAAGTTTTCGGAAAAGGGTTTGAGAATGGCAAAACCGGTAACTGGGGCGTTCCGCGCGCCGCCTCGAGGACAGGATGCCGGAATGGAAAGCGGCCAGCCTGCCGGTGGCGGCGGCCGCCTGATGGTGCGGCTGGCTGATTGACCCGGGCGCGCCGGCAGATCAACGTGCGATGGCTTACAAAAGCTGATAGCATCCCTCGATGCTTTCTCCACGAGGCTTGAGGGTCACCATGTCTGCGCGTTTCTATTCGCTCCTGCTAACGTTTCTTCTGATTGCACCCAGCGCCTTCTCGGAGACGCTGAAGCTTCCGGACAATCTGACGGGGTTCAGTTCCCCTGCCGGAGAAGGCTTTCTTGCCGAGAGCATGGCGAAGGAAGCCTATTTCCCCCTCGCGAGCAACTTTCTCACGCAAAAGACGCAGGCCTATTGCGGCGTGGCCAGCATCGTCATGGTGTTGAACGCGCTCAACGTTCCGGCGCCTTCGGTGCCCGAATACGAACCTTACAAGACGTTCACGCAGGATAATGTCCTGAACGAGCGCACGGAAACCATTCTTCCTCGTCAGGTCCTCGACAAGCAGGGAATGACGCTCGACCAAATCGGGGCCATTCTTTCCACCCAGCCGATCAAGGCCGAGGTCCGCCATGCTTCGGATGCCAGCCTCGAGCAGTTCCGCATCCAGGCCAGTTCGTTCCTTGCCAAGCCCGGGCACTTCGTCATCGTCAACTATCTGCGCAAGGCGATGGGCCAGGAGAAAGGCGGGCATATATCGCCACTGGCCGCTTACGACGAGAAAGCGGACCGCTTCCTGATCCTCGATGTCGCCCGCTACAAATACCCGCCGGTGTGGGTCAAAACGGCCGACCTGTTCGGAGCGATGAACACGGTCGACAGCGACAATGAGAACAAAACCCGCGGATATGTGCTGATATCGTCGCCTTCGGGACAGTAGTTCAGCCGAACTTCCAGCGGAGAACGCCCACAAAGGCCCGCGCCGGAGCCTGTGGGTCCTAATTTGCCTCGAAACCAAGAAGGCGGAGCGGTTCGCCGTTTCCGTGAAATGCTCCGCGTTGCCCGTGAGCCCTCAGTCCTTGGCGCGCTCGACGTATGACCCGTCTGCGGG
>NZ_RZSB01000031.1:0-20889 GCF_004023285.1 Mesorhizobium sp. M2A.F.Ca.ET.067.02.1.1 | reverse complement strand
GATAAGTTGGGCGCGAGGCCCCCCTCTCTGTCCTGCCGGACATCTCCCCCTCAAGGGGGGAGATTGGCAGCTCGGACGCCGCGCCTCCTCCTGCAGCGTTGAAAATTGGCGAAAGCATGCGCGACATCTGATCTCCCCCTTGAGGGGGAGATGGCCGGCAGGCCAGAGAGGGGGGCTCAAGCGCCACCCTTCGCGCGGTCGGCGGCCTGCGCCGCGAGTATCTTCTTCACCTCAGCCACCAGGTCACCCTCCGCGACCGTCACCTGCGCCGGGCGTGCCGCGCGCCATTCGGCGTTGTCGGTGATCTCGGCCGACAGGCGCGCGCCTTCGATGAGGTCCTTGATCTGCACCTCGCCCTTGGCGCGCTCGTCGCCGCCCTGGATGATGGCGACAGGGCTGCCGCGGCGGTCTGCATATTTCAGCTGCGCCTTCATGCCCGCGCCGCCGAGATACATTTCCGAGCGGATGCCGGCGGCGCGCAGATCGGCGACCATCTTCTGGTAACGGCCGAGGCTTTCCGTATCCTTGTCCATGACCAGCACGACGACCGGGGCGATGATATCGGAGGTATCCAGCTTGCCGAGGTTCTTCAGCGCCGTCATCAGCCGCGAGACGCCGATCGAAAAACCGGTCGCCGGCACCGGCTCGCCGCGAAAGCGCGAGACCAGCCCGTCATAGCGCCCGCCGCCGCCGACCGAGCCGAAACGCACGATCTGGCCTTCGTCGTTGGGGATCTCGGCCAGCAGCTCGGCCTCGAAGACAGGGCCGGTGTAGTATTCGAGGCCGCGCACGACGGAGCGGTCCATCACGATGCGGTCTTCGCCGTAGCTCGCGGCTCTAACCAGGGCCTCGATCGTTGCGAGTTCGCCAACGCCTTCCTGATAGACAGCATTGGCATTGACGCTGGCGTCCTGGGCGGCCTGCCCGTTCCTGGCCGTTGCCAGAAGAACCGCCTCGGCTTGCGCATCCTTCAATCCGGCGCCCTTGGCGAAATCGCCCTCGCCTTCCTTGCCACCGTCCCAGCGTCCGGGGCCAAGCAGAAGCCTGACGCCTTCCGGCCCGAGCTTGTCGAGCTTGTCGATGGCGCGCAGTACGGTCAACCGGCGGCCGGCGTTGTCCTCACCGCCGAGCCCGATGGCCTCCAGCACGCCGTCGAGCACCTTGCGGTTGTTGACGCGAATGACGTAGTCGCCGCGCTTGATGCCGAGCGCCTCCATGACGTCGGCCATCATCATCGCCATCTCCGCGTCGGCGGCGACGCCCGGCGTGCCGATCGTGTCGGCGTCGAACTGCATGAACTGGCGGAAGCGGTCGGGACCCGGTTTCTCGTTGCGGAACACCCAGCCGGAGCGGTAGCTGCGATAAGGCTTCGGCAGCTTGTCAAAATTTTCCGCGACGAAGCGCGCCGTCGGCGCGGTCAGGTCGTAGCGCAGCGACAGCCACTGCTCGTCATCATCCTGGAAGGAGAACACCCCTTCGTTCGGCCGGTCCTGATCGGGCAGGAATTTGCCCAGAGCATCGGTGTATTCGATCATCGGCTGGTCGACCGGCTCGAAGCCGTAAAGCTCATAGACCGAGCGGATGGTGGCCATCATCTTCTCGACGGCGCGGATGTCTTCGGCGCTGCGGTCGGCAAAACCGCGCGGCAGCCGCGCTTTCGTCTTTTCGGATTTGTCGGCCATGGGGTAGGTCTTTTCGTTAAGTAAACACTGGCTTATCGGGAGCGGGCGTGTCCTAACCCATGCCAAGTGGTGCGGCAAGCGTTTGCAGACCTGCAGGAAACAGTTCGATAGTTTGCAGGCGCCGCGCCGCCCCTCGTCCCCCTGCCGGCACCTTCTCCCCGTGTAGTGACCGGGGAGAAGGAGGAAGCGCCGGCGCGACAGCTCCAGCGTTGCCGACTGGCCAAACCCGCGGCGCCAGCGTCCTTCTCCCCGTCTCTATAAGGGGAGAAGTGCCCGGCAGGGCGATGAGGGGCGGCGCCGACTAACAAAGAAGTAGACTTCAATATCCCACCCTAGAGGGTTGAGGGCCTCCAAGAACTTCGAAACAATCAGCGCAAATACGAAACAATTCCGCCACCAGCGCGGCATGCTGCCGACACAATCCGCGACCATAAAACGCGCCGAAACAAGGGGTTCAGGGCCATGACCACGGCTGAAGATATCATCGAGGGCGAGACTGCAAGGCTGAGGCCTGCCGGGGTTCCGGCGCTGAAGCCGGCGCAGCAGCCGGCTGGGCCGTTCGAGGCTGCGGCGACCAAGCCGAGCGCCCGCGACGCGCTGGTCACCGGGCTTTTGGTAATCTACCCGGCTTTCGCGGCTGTGGCGGCGATCCTGGCGGGGTTGTTTTTGGCAGGCGCCGGCAGCGTTTGACTTGAGGTCTACCGAGAAATCTCGAAGGCCGGCGCTGCCCCTCATCCGCCCTTCGGGCACCTTCTCCCCGTTCACGGGGAGAAGGAAAGAGCGCGCTCTACTTCGGCCTTTTGAGCTTCTTGCGCTCTTTCTCCACCTCCGCCCTGCAATAGCAGCCCTCGAGGTGGTCGTTGACGAGGCCCATGGCCTGCATGAAGGCATAGACCGTCGTCGGGCCGACAAAGCTCCAGCCTCGCTTCTTCAACTCCTTCGATATCCTGACAGACACGGCCGTCGTCGGATTGGCGCGCAGATGCGCGAGGTCGACGATTTCCGGACGCTCGTCCGGACCCGGTTCGAACTTCCAGAACCAGGCGGCTAAAGAGCCGAACTCGTCGACCATCTCGCGGGCGCGTTTGGCGTTGTTGATGGTCGAGACGATCTTGCCGCGATGGCGGATGATGCCGGCATTGCCGAGCAGGCGCTCGACATCCTTCTCGGTGAATTGAGCCACCTTGTCGAAGTCGAAACCGGCGAAGGCCTCACGGAAATTCTCGCGCTTGCGCAGGATGGTGAGCCACGACAGGCCCGACTGGAATCCTTCCAGGCAGATCTTTTCGAACAGCCGGCGATCATCCGTTACCGGCCGGCCCCATTCATGATCGTGATAGTGAAGATAGTCCGGCAAATTGCCATGCCAGAAGCAGCGCGCCCTGCCGTCGGGACCATCGAGAATGCCGGTATTTTCCGTTGCCATCGTCAGCAAATCCATTCGTTAATGCGCCTCGGCGCCGCTTTTACCGTGGCTTTACCAGATTCCTGAACCGGCCGGTAACCACACCAAAAGGTTTACTGACAAAGCGGCATTTTACGCATTCCGATTCATGTTTTGCTTGCCGCTGCGCGCCAAGGATCGCGAAACCGAGGGCGTCCTCTCCGCCCCGGATGAGTTCGATCAAGGTGCGTTCCAATGAAGACAGCGTTTTGTTACCTGCTCGGCGCGGCGGCGATCCTTGCCGCCGGCGCCACCACCTCCCTTGCCAATGACCGCTACGCCGATATGCCGCCGGTGACGGTGAGCCCCGACCTTTCGGCGCCCTGGGTGCTGCAACTTGGCCGTGCGCCGGGCATCGTGCGCCCGGTCCGGCAAGCGACGCAGCAGCCGCTGCAGCGCCTGTTCCAGGCGCAGCCCGACCGGCAGAGGACGGCAGCCGTGCAGCAGCCGGCCAAGCGCATGGTAATGCGACCGCAAATCAACCCGATCTATCTGCCGCAGGAAGTCGCCTATGACGGGCCGGCGAAGCCGGGCACGATCGTCATCGATACGCACCAGAATTTCCTCTACCTGGTGGAGAAGAACGGCAAGGCGCGGCGTTACGGCGTCGGCACCGGCAAGCCGGGCTTCGAATGGTCGGGCACGCACAAGATCACCGACAAGAAGGTGTGGCCGGACTGGCGCCCGCCGGCGGCGATGATCAAGCGCGAGGCGGCCAAGGGCCGCTATTTGCCGACCTATCTCGCCGGCGGCATGGAGAACCCGCTGGGCGCCCGCGCGCTCTATCTCGGCACCACCGAATACCGCATCCACGGCACCAACCAGCCCTGGACGATCGGCGGCGCGGTGTCTTCCGGCTGCATCCGCATGCGCAACGAGGACGTCGTCGACCTTTACGAGCGCGTCAATGTCGGAACCACGGTCGAGGTGATCTAGTTTCTGCGAACCAGCCGGTTAGACGGCGCAGCACTTTTAGTCCAGCTGTTGCCGTCAAGTCATAGTGCGATCCCGTGGGATGTGCTTAACCCGATTTCGAGTTTACGGGGGACGGGCCGTGTGGGGATACGGCCGGTCACGAAAGGGCAGCGTGGGCAACCGCGCTGCCCTTTTCGTTTTTGAGGCTTCTTTGACGCGTGGCGCGGCAAGTCGCGCCGCAAACAGACGGATTCGCTTTCGGGGCTGATTTCCCGGCGCTCCTCTGCTATTGCAGTGCACAAATCCTGATCGTCACGCAATTCTGGACGCTACGCTGCTTACGCGATTTCCTCGAATTGCCCAGAAGGCAGAGGTGCCAGCCATGACCCGGACCGACGACAGCCGCTATCTGAAAGGCGGCCCGGTTGCCCAGCGCATCATTGCGTCGGTGCGCGAAGATGCCTTGATCGCGACGGCCGAAGGTTTTCCGCCAAAGCTGGTCTCGATCACCGTCGGCGATACCGAAGCGGTCGATGTCTATGTGCGCAACCAGCGCGCCAAGGCAGCCCTTGCCGGCATCGGCTTCGAGGAGCGGCGCTTTGCCGCCGACATCACGGCCGGCGAACTGGAAGCCGCGATCCACGGCCTCAACGCCGACCCGCGCGTCACCGGCATCATCATCCAGCGGCCGGTGCCGGCGCATATCCCGATCAAGACGCTGCAGGCCGCCGTGCATCCGCTGAAGGATGTCGAAGGCATGCACCCGGCCTCGATCGGCAACATCGTCTACAACCAGCTCGATCTGGCGCCCTGCACGGCGGCAGCCTCGGTCGAACTGCTGAAGAAGACCGGCCTCGATCTCAAGGGGCTCGAAGTGGTCGTCGTCGGCCATTCGGAGATCGTCGGCAAGCCGATCGCCTTCCTGCTGATGAGCGAAGGCGCCACGGTGACGGTGTGCCACCACATGACGCGCTCGGTGGCGGCGCATGCACGGCGCGCCGACGCGCTGTTCGTCGCGGTCGGCAAGCCGCGGCTGATCAAGGCCGACATGGTGAAGCCGGGCGCCGCCGTCATCGACATCGGCATCAATTCCGAGGTCGGGCCCGACGGCGAAACCCGCATCGTTGGAGACGTCGACACCGACAGCGTCAAGGAAGTGGCGTCCTGGATCACGCCGGTGCCAGGCGGCGTCGGGCCGCTCACCGTGGCGATCCTCTTGCGCAACACCATGGTGGCGCTTAACCGCCAGCGCGCGCTCTATCGCGCGACCTACGGCGTGGCGGATCAGCTCGCGGCGGAGTAACTTCCACTACTCGGCGGCGACCATCGTTACATCGGAAACTCCTTCCGGCTTCGGACCACCATAGGCCCAGTCGAGCAGCTTGATCGTGTGCACCACGGGCAGCTTGGCGGCGGACGCGATTTGCGTGATGCAGCCGATATTGCCGGTGGCGACGATTTCGGCGCCGGTCGCCTCGATATTCCGCACCTTGCGGTCGCGCAATTTGGCGGAGATGTCGGGCTGCAGGATGTTGTAGGTGCCGGCCGAGCCGCGCGAGGGGCATCTTTGCTGCGGCTCGCGCACGACGAAGCCCGCCTTGGCCAGAAGCTCCTTCGGCTGGTGCGTGATCTTCTGGCCGTGCTGCATCGAGCAGGCGGAGTGATAGGCGACGATCGTGCCCGGCTTGCGCACCGGCTCGGGCAGGTCGAGGGCGGCGAGATATTCGGCGACGTCCTTGGCCAGCGCCGAGACGCGCGCGGCCTTTTCGGCATAGGCCCGATCGAGGCGCAGCATGAAGCCGTAATCCTTGATCGTTGTGCCGCAGCCTGACGCGGTGATGATGATGGCGTCGAGCCCGCCTTGGTCGATCGCGCGCGTCCAGGCGTCGACATTCCGCCTGGCCGAGGCAAGAGCCTGATCCTCGCGGCCCATGTGATGGACGAGCGCGCCGCAGCAGCCCTCGCCTTCGGGCACCACGACCTCGACGCCAAGCCTGGTCAGCAGAGAAATCGTCGTTTCATTGATGGCGGGATCGAGCACCGATTGCGCGCAGCCGGTAAGGATCGCGACGCGGCCTCGCTTTGTGCCTTGCCCGGTATGCGTGCCTGGTTTCGCCATCGGCGATGCCGGCGGGACCGCGGACGGCGCCAGCTTCAGCATGGCTGCGACCGGCTTCAGATCCGGCAGTTTCTCGAACAGGCGGATGAAAGGCCGGCCGAGACCGGCCAGTTTCAGCGCGGCGCGGAAGCGGCTGGGATAAGGCAGCACGAAGGCCAGCACGGCGCGCGTCAGCCGGTCGAGCAGCGGCCGCTTATAGGTCTGCTGGATGTGGGCGCGGGCGTGGTCAACCAGATGCATGTAGTTCACGCCCGACGGACATGTCGTCATGCAGGCAAGGCAGGAGAGACACCGGTCGATATGGGTGACGATCTCCTTATCCGCCGGGCGGCCGTTCTCCAGCATGTCCTTGATGAGGTAGATGCGGCCGCGCGGCGAATCGAGCTCGTTGCCGAGCGTCACATAGGTCGGGCAGGTGGCGGTGCAGAAGCCGCAATGCACGCATTTGCGCAGGATCTTCTCCGATTCCGCGACATGCGGGTCGGCAAGCTGGGCAAGGGAGAAATTGGTCTGCACGCAAAAATCCTTACTGTCCCAGAAGCCAGCTTTGCGGGTTCCTGACGGGCTCGCCGCGCTGCAGCGCCTGGATGCCCAGAATGCAGCGGGCGATAAACCAGACGGCGGCGGCCAACATCAGCACGAAGCCGATCACAAGCATCATCAGGACCACCGAGATCAGCGCGTAGAGAAGGCCGATCCAGAACGTCCTGATCAGGAACGTATAGTGGCTTTCGACGAAGCCGCCGGCCTTGCCGCGATTGATGTAGGCAAGCACGATGCCGACAATGCCGGTGATGCCGATGACGAGGCCGGCGAGGTAGAGAATGTAGATGACCAGCGCGTTGGTCTGGCCCGGCTCCAGCCAGCGATCGGTCTGGCGTGGCGCGCTGCTCGGTCCTGGATCGGTATTGCTCATGATGCTGCTCCCTGTGTTGATCGGGCGAGAGTAGCAGAGCCGGAGCCCGGCGCCATGCGGCCAGGGTTGAGGATATTCTTCGGATCGAACTCGGCCTTGAGCCGCGCCGAGAGCGCCGCCAGATGCGGCGGCTGCGGCTCGAACACCGGCAGCGCCGCGCGATGCGGAGCGGAGGCGCGCACCAGCGTCGCATGGCCGCCGCCATGCTTGCGGATCAAGCCGCGCAAGAGGTCGGCCTCGGGATCGTCCTCGCGCATCGACAGCCACACCAGACCGCCCTGCCAGTCGTAGAACGCATCGACCGCCGCCTGCATGCGCAGCGCCATCACCATGTGATGCGCCACGGACGGCGCCATCGAGACACGCCAGACCGGCCGCGTGCCGCCGTCGGCGAAAGGCCGGCAGTCTCGGATGTCGCGCCAGATGGCTTTCGACGCCTCGCCGGCGATCTCTTCCAGCGGCCCGGCCTTGCCGAGCAGCTGCTTGAGCGCCTCGATGCGATAGACGACCGAGGGGCCAAACCCCTCGACGCGCAGCAGCGTGGCGGCGTCGCTGCCGTGCTTGCCGCCGGCGACGCGGGCCGCGATGCGCTCCGGCAGATGCGCCGCGCTCGACACTTCGGCGCTGGAGCCCAGCGCCAGCGCCATGGCGGCGACCGCCGCATCGTCGAGCAGGCCGCGGATGGCCAAAGTCACTTCCGTTTCGGCGGCCGGCAGCACCTTGAACGTGACATCCGTGAGCACGGCCAGCGTGCCCCAACTGTTCGCCATCAGCTTGGAGAGATCGTAGCCGGTGACGTTCTTGACGACGCGCCCGCCCGACTTGAAGGCCTCGCCACGGCCCGAGACGGCGGCGACGCCAAGGATATGGTCGCGCGCGGCTCCCGCCTTGAGACGGCGCGGGCCGGACAGGTTCGAGGCCAGCACGCCGCCGATGGTGCCTCTGCCTGGCTCGCCACCGAGCAACGGACCGTAGTCCATCGGCTCGAAGGCGAATTGCTGGCCGTTTTCCGCAAGCAGTTGTTCGATCTCGGCGAGCGGCGTGCCTGCCTTGGCCGACAGCACCAGCTCAGCGGGCTCGTAGAGGGTGACGCCGGTGAGCTTGGAGAGGTCGAGCGTGTGTTCGGTCTGCAGTGGGCGGCCGATGCCGCGCTTGGAGCCATGGCCGAAGATTTCGAGGGGTGTCTCTTCGGCTGCCGCCCATTGGACGGTGGAGAGGACTTCGGCGGATGATGATGGGGTGAAGGTGGTCATGGCTTGGCCTTGTTCCTCGCCCGCGCAGGGCCAGGACAATCGCATACGGCAGCGCCAGCCCCCTCTCCGTCTCGGCGCTGCGCGCCGAGCCACCTCTCCCCCACTTTGTGGGGGCGAGGAAACGCTAACCGCCGAGGGCGCGGCTTTCGCAAGCCCAGGTTCCTCGCCCCCGCCAGAGTGTTTGTGCTGGAGACAAGGTGAACGGGTGTTCGGGGACATCGTGGACGCTTTTGTTCATCACGAACTGCTGGGTTGTTTTTGTTGTTCGGCCTGTGGACCCTGTGGGCAACGCTCAGCGTTGTCCACAAGTCCACAGGTCTCGCTTGCGCCCTGACGTAGGTTCAGGGTGGCAATTCGATGCGAGCAGTAGTGCACGCTGAAGACACCATCCTCGACGGTCGGGCGAAGCGCCACCAGCTCGCCGCGGAATGCCTTGCCGAGTCGCCAGGGTCGGTTCCTGAAGCTGATGAAGCCATCACTGTCGACCTTGCGAACCTGGTCGCCCGGTGCGTACTCGATCGCGGGCAGGACGTCGGGAAAGCTGCGCGGGCTCGGCCGGTAGCGCTCGGCCGGCGTGGCCATGTCGAGTGCTTCGTGTGGTCGTTCGTAGTTATAGCGCGGGCGCCACCGATCGAAGGCTCGCTGGCACTCGGCGAGATCGCCGAAGCTTCGCCCGTTGATCACCTCGGCCTTGAGTGTGCGATGGAAGCGTTCTTCCTTGCCTTGGGTCTGCGGATGGCGCGGCCGACCGTGCAGCACGCGGATGCCGAGCCGCAACAGCCAGACGCTGAAGCCGGTGTAAGGCTCACCGCCGGAATCGCTCCACGGCGAGCCGCCGTCCATCAGCATCGCCAGCGGCAAGCCATAGCGGCGAAAGGTAATCTCCAGCTCCCGGCGTACCGTCCGGCCCTGCTCGTCGCCGCAGGCGGACAGCACCAGGTTGAAGCGCGAGTGATCGTCGAGCGTGGTGAGCGGATGGCAGCGCCCGCCATGGATGGCGAAGTGACCCTTGAAGTCCATCTGCCACAGCTCGTTGGGAGCCTCCCGCTCGAAGCGCTGCCATGGTCCCGGATGTTGCGCTGCTGTCGCCTCCGTCAGCCGATCATGACGACGCAGGATCGCGGTGATCGTGCTCGCCGCCGGGATGTCGAGTTCGCCATGTCTCTTCATCGCCTGTCTGATCTTGCGACCGCCCCAGACGTCGTTGCTCTCGTCGCGTACCTGCAACACCCTTGCCTCAATTGCCGAAGCGGTGCGTTGCGGGCTCAAGTGCGGGCGACGCGATCGTTCGACCAATCCAGCCGGCCCTTCCGACCGGTATCGCTCGAGCCACTTATAGCCGGTCGTCGGACTGATCCCGAACCGTCGACAAAGTTCACGCACATTCGCCCACTCTCGCGAGGCAAACTCCACGAACTCTCGCTTCCGATCCATCATGGACACCTCGTAAAACGGCATTCCATCCCTCCCGATCCAAGGATCGGGAAGTGTCCACGATGTCTCCGAACGCCTGTCCACCATCTCCCCAGTCTGTACACAGAGGCGGGGGAGAGGTGGCTCGGCGAAGCCGAGACGGAGAGGGGGAGCGCCCTATGCGATTGTCCTGTCTCTCAAGGAGAGCCGGCCTGCGAGAAATCTGCAAATCCTTGCGGAAAACCTCCTCTAATCCGCCGCGCGCTTACCGCGTCCGTCTGCGACAAGGCCGTCATGCAAACGCCTCACACATCCCGCTGGTCCCTGCCGCGCCGGCTCCGCGACGAAGGCTGGTGGCTCGTCGAGCCGCAAAGACTGCGCGTCGCGGCGGACGTCCTGCTTTTCCCTCCGAGGTCGCGCCACGTGGCGGATACGCCGAGGAGGGTCCGGCGATGATGCCCGAGCGCCTTGCGGTCTCATGGCCTTGTCCCGACACAGCTCCGGACCGAAAACAATTTCGCACTTTTCCTTGGAATTGCTCTAATCCTGCCGTCACCCAAGCTTACCCGCCGGGCCATTGACCGATGCCGCACAACATACTCGTCGCCGACGACGATCCGCATATCCGCGAGATCATCTGCTTCGCGCTGGAAAAGGCCGGCATGAAGACAGCCGCCGTCGCCGACGGCGCCGCAGCGCTGCAGGCGGTCGAGCGGCGCGCGCCCGACCTCATCGTGCTCGATATCGGCATGCCGGAGATGGACGGGCTGGAGGTCTGCCGACGGCTAAGGCAAAAATCCGACGTGCCGGTGCTGTTCCTGTCCGCGCGGGATGAGGAAATCGACCGCATCCTTGGGCTGGAAATGGGCGGCGACGATTATGTGACCAAGCCGTTCAGCCCGCGCGAGCTGGTCGCCCGCGTCAACGTCATCCTGCGGCGCGCGCGCCCAGTGCCGGTCGAGGAAGAAGCGGACGAGCGGGAATTCGCGCATGGCAAGCTGATGCTTGTCCCGGCAAGCCATGCGGCGAGCTTCGACGGCAAGCCGCTCACCTTGACGGCGATCGAGTTCGCCATCCTGAAGGGCTTCCTCGCCCGCCCGCTTCACGTGCTTGGCCGCGACGCGGTGATGGCCAATGCCTATGCCTCGAACATTCATGTCTCGGAACGCACGGTCGACAGCCATATCCGCAACGTGCGGGCCAAGCTGGCGGCGGTCGGCTGCGCCGATGCGATCGCGACGGTGCATGGCGTCGGCTTCCGGCTCGGCCGATGCGGTGGTTGAGCAAGGAAAGGTGGCGGCCGCGGCTCGCCACCGTCGTCATCGCCATCCTGATCGTAGTCATGGCCCTGCCGCTGGTCGGGCTGTTCTTCTTCCGGCTCTATGAGAACCAGCTGATCCGCCAGACCGAGGGCGAGCTGATTGCGCAAGGGGCGGTCGTCGCCGCCGTCTATGCAAAGGAGGTGCGCGCCGCCGGCATTTCCCAGGACAGACTGGGTTCGCCGATCTCGGCCGATCCGGCGCGGGACAACAACTATCCCTATGAACCGATCGAGCCCCGCCTCGATCTCGCCTCGGACGACGTGATGCCGATGCGGCCGGCGGCGGCTCCGGCCGCCGCCGATCCCGCTTTCGCGGCGATCGGCGCAAAGCTCTCCGGCATTCTCGACGAAACGCAGAAGACGACGCTCGCCGGCTTCCGTCTGCTCGACCCGCGCGGCGTGGTGATCGCCGGCGGCGACGAGATCGGTCAGTCGCTCAGCGGGGTCGAGGAGGTGCGGATCGCGCTTTCCGGCGCTTATGCCAGCGAGCTCAGGCTGCGCATCCCCGACCAGCCGCCGCCACCGCTTTATTCGGTGAGCCGCGGCACCAGGGTGCGAGTCTTCGTCGCCATGCCGGTCGAACTCGACGGCCGGGTCGCCGGCGTGGTCTATCTGTCGCGGACGCCGAACAACATCGTCAAGCATCTCTATGGCGAGCGCGGCAAGGTGACGTTGGCGGCCATCGCCATTCTCGGCGGCACGCTCTTGATCGCGCTGGTGTTCATCCGCACCGTCAGCCGGCCGATTTATGCGCTGATCGAGCGGACGAAACGCATCGCCGCCGGCGACCGCGACGCGACCAGGCCGCTCGCCCATCACGGCACGCGCGAGATGGCGGCGCTGTCGACGGCCTTCCTCGACATGGCGACCAAGCTGCAGGCGCGCTCCGACTCCATCCAGACCTTCGCCACCCATGTCTCGCATGAGCTGAAATCGCCGCTGACGGCGATCCAGGGCGCGGCGGAGCTGCTGCGCGATTCCGGCGGCGCGATGGACGAGGCCGAGCGCAAGCGCTTCTCCAACAACATCGTCACCGATGCCGGGCGGCTCAATCTCCTGGTGCGCCGGCTGCTCGACCTGGCGCGCGCCGAAAACCTGGAGCCGAGCGGCGAGAGCACGACACTCCATGCGGCGCTGGCATCCTTGCCGGTCGACACCAGACTGGAGCCGCGGCTCGAAGGCGGCGGCGATATCAGGCTCGGCATCTCGGCCGAGAATCTCGGCATCGTGCTCGCCAACCTCATCGACAATTCGGCGAGGCACGGCGCCCGGCAGGTGGCGATCCATGCCTCGGCCCACGGCGAGCGCGCGTCGATCCAGTTAGGCGACGACGGCGACGGCATCTCGGCCGCCAACCGGGCCAAAATCTTCGAGCCATTCTTCACCACGCGGCGCGAGACCGGCGGCACCGGCGTGGGGCTCGGCATCGTGCTGGCCCTCCTAAAAGCGCATGATGGCACGATCAGGCTGGTTGACTCCGAGCGCGGCACGCGCTTCGAGATCAGTCTGCCGGTCGTCTGAGAACCGGGGTGGCTTGCTACGCAATTCCGTACGGAAAACCGCTACACACTTTTCCTGGAATTGCTCTGATCGGAGAAAAAAGTGCGCTACGACATCGTCATCATCGGCGGAGCCATCGTCGGGTCCTCGGTCGCCTATCATTTGCGGGAGGAAGGCTTTACCGGCTCCATCGCTCTGGTCGAACGCGACCCGCAATTCTCCCACGCGGCGACGACCTTGTCCTGCGCCTCGATCCGCCAGCAATTCTCCATCCCTGAAAACATCCGCCTGTCGCAGTTCACGCTAAAGCTGTTCCGGCGGCTGAAGGAGACGTTCGGCGCCGATGCCGATATCGGCTTCCGCGAGGGCGGCTACCTCATCCTTGCCGGCGAGGCCGGGCTGCCGATCCTCAAGGCCAATCACGAGAC
This sequence comes from Mesorhizobium sp. M2A.F.Ca.ET.067.02.1.1, assembly GCF_004023285.1. NCBI lineage: Bacteria > Pseudomonadati > Pseudomonadota > Alphaproteobacteria > Hyphomicrobiales > Phyllobacteriaceae > Mesorhizobium > Mesorhizobium sp. M2A.F.Ca.ET.067.02.1.1. The sequence goes on along the minus strand of NZ_RZSB01000031.1, from coordinate 7,898 downwards.
TCAGGTCGCCGAGGGCGCCGATATCCTGCTCGAGGATGCCGGGCAGCTGGCGCGCCGCTTCCCATGGCTGTCGGTCGAAGGCATTTCCGCCGGCGCCTATGGCCGCAGCGGCGAGGGCTGGTTCGACGCGCATGCGCTGTTGACGCTGTTCCGCAAGGCGCTGCGCGACAGGAAGATCGATTTCATCACGGCTTCCGCCACCTGCATCAAGCGCGAGGGCAACCGCGTCACCGCTGTGTCGCTCGACAATGGCGAGACGCTCGAAGCCGGCACCGTCGTCAACGCCGCCGGGCCGAACGCCGGCAATGTCGCGGCATTCGCCGGGCTCGAGCTGCCGGTCGAGCCGCGCAAGCGCAACGTCTTTGTCTTCGAGGCGCGCGAGAAATATGCCGACATGCCGCTGCTGGTCGATCCGTCCGGCATCTATGTGCGGCCGGAAGGCTCGGTCTACCTCACCGGCGGCGCCGAGCCGGAGGAAGGCGATGTCGCGCCCGACCCCAAGGATTTTGAGGTCAACTGGCCGCTGTTCGAAGAGGTGATCTGGCCGGTTCTGGCCACCCGCATCCCCGCTTTCGAGGCGATCAAGCCGACGCGCGCCTGGGTCGGGCATTACGATTACAACACGCTCGATCAGAACGGGGTGATCGGGCCGCATCCGGAGGTCGCAAACTTCCTGTTCGCCAACGGTTTTTCCGGCCACGGCCTGCAGCAGGCGCCGGCGGTCGGCAAGTCGATCGCGGAGCTTGTCATGCATGGCGGGTATCGCACGATCGACTGCACGGCGTTCGGCTATGAGCGGGTGGCGGAAGGAAGGGCGTTCAGGGAGCTGAACGTCATCTGACGAACGGCCGCATCGACCGAAAGTGCATTGCCGAGCGCATGGCCTCTCGCTGTGTTGTCGAAGATGCACCAGACTTCGGCGGCCGACGCGCTGGCTTGGGCAAGCCGCCCGCCGATTTCCAGAAGCTGATCGGCCTCGTAGTCCGAATAATAGATTCGCGGCGCGCCATGGAAACGGAAGTAGGCGATCTCGCGCCAGCCGCCGGGCATAGCGGCGGCTGGCACGGGAGCAGGGTCGGCCGCAACGCGCCCAACCTGAACGCGGCTCAGCAAGGCCTCAGCTTCGGGTTCGAACCAGCTGGGGTGACGCGGTTCGCAGACCAGGCGCCGGTCAGTCTTCGCACGCAGCGAGGCGAAAAAGTTCTCGGCGGTTTGGGCCTCGAATTGCAGGCTGGGTGGCAGTTGAATCAAAAGCACGGAAAGCTTGGCGCCGAGCCCTCCGATCTGACCAAGAAAAATGTCCAGAAGATCATCGCAAGCTTCGAGGCGGCGCTCATGCGTCACGGCCCTGGGGAGTTTTGCGGAAAAGCGAAAATGGTCCGGAACCGAGCGCGCCCAGCTCTCGTAGGTTTCTCGCCGATGCGGCTTGTGAAAGGACGAATTGATCTCCACGTTCGAAAGCCGCATGGCGTAGCGTTCAAGCTGCGAGCCGGCTGAGGGAAAGGAAGTTTTATATGCTGCCGGTATGCTCCACCCGGCGGTTCCAACGACACAGCGACTGTTCTCCATGTCCAAAATCTGGACAGCCGTGATTGCGGGTCAAGGGAGAGCTTCAGCCACTCGGCCGCGCGTCGAGATAGGTTTGCAGCCACCCAAGGACCCGTGCCCAGCCTTCAGCATGTTCCGCTGCCGCGTCCGGAAAACCCGCGAATCCGCCGTGGCAGATGGTGAGCCGCGTGCCGCCAGTGATGGGCTCGAGCAGGTAAGCCACTGTCGTTTCCTTGCGGCCGAGCGCCGGATGGTCCCAGTCGTCGTAGCGCCGTGTCTGCACGATGCGGCGCGGCATCTCGATTTCGAGAAACTCGCCGCTGGCGGGTAGACGTTGACCGTCGGCCGTTTTCACGACGACGCTCCAGCTTCCGCCGACGCGAAGATCGGCGTTCCATCCGATCATACGATAGGTTTCGGGCGAACCCCACCAGCGCTCGACCTCCCGGGTGACCAGTGCGGCGATGACCTCGTCCGGCGCGGCGGGAAGGTCGGCCGAGGCCATCACCGTGTCGGCGTTCGCCATGGCTTGCGGCAAGGACAGTTGCAGCATCGCATGCACCCCCAGCGAAATTGTCTCGTATCCGGAATGAAGTTCAGCCCTTCGAGGGCGGGCGCTCGAAACCCTTGCCGGTTTCGAGCAGACTCTTGAGGCTCGCCAGCACCAGCGGCCAGCCCTTGGAGACGTTGGAGATCAGCCTGTGCGGGCCGTCGGCCTCGTGCACGACGGCGAGCTTCATCAATTCGCCGTCCGGCTCGATGGTGAAGGTGCAGCGCGTGTAGCCGTCCTCCTTCACCTCGGGCAGCCATTCATTGCGCCATTTGATTACCAGGGTTTTGGCGGATCGATCTCCAGGATCTCGCCTGAGTCGGCGAGGCGCCCGTCGGGGAAGATCAGCTTCCAGCTGGAGCCGACCTTCCAGTCGCTCTCCTGGTGGGAGGAGAGAAAGAACCGCCGGTTGAATTCCGGATCGGTCAGCGCCTCCCACAGCTTTTCAGGCGTGGTGCGGATATAGGTGACATAGACGAAGCTGTTCTCGCTCACGGCTCTTCCCTTTCAAGGCGTTGCTTCAGGTCGCTCAATGCGTTGAGCCGATGGCGCTCGAACTTGCCGATCCAGCGCTCGGCGATCTCGTTGATCGGAACGGGGTTGAGGTAGTGCTCCTTCTCGCGGCCGCGGCGCATGGTGGTGACGAGGTTCGCCTCCTCCAGGATCGCCAGGTGCTTGGTCACCGCCTGGCGCGTCATGTCCATGTGCTCGCAGAGCGCGTTGAGCGTCTGCCCGTTCCTTGCATGGAGGCTGTCCAGCAATTGCCGGCGGGTCGGGTCGGCCAAAGCGCGAAAGACGGCATCCATGCTGCTCATGGCTCTAATATGCAACCATTTGGTTGCATGTCAAGCGGTGAGGCGCAAAAAGATCGGGTGCCGGGCTGCGCGGACTGGCGCCTTCAGCTGCGGGAGCGTCAGCGCTTGCGGGAGAACCAGAAGGCGTCGGCCATGCGCGTCATGCCGATGCGCTCGTAGAAGCCGACGGCGTCGGGCATCGAGATCAGGCTGATGGCGACCGAAGGGCCGAGCTGGCGGCGCGCCTCGTCCATCAGGCCTTTGCCGATGCCGAGCCCTTGCGCCGAGGCGGACACGGCGAGCTCGGAAATATAGCAGACCCAGGAGAAGTCGGTGACGCCGCGCGCGACGCCGACCAGTTGCCGGTCCGGCCGGTCGAGCCGAGCGGTCAGCACCAGATTGGCCCTGTCGAGCATCGTCTTCAGGCGGGCCTCGTCATCGATGGGCCGCGTCTCGCCGAGGCCGGAGTCGACCAACACGCGGCGGAATTCGGCGACATCGAGCCTGGGCTCGCTTGCATAAAGGACTCTGGAAGGATCGGCCATGGCCGCAGACTGCACCAGCCGGCCAGGATCTCGAAGCCGTTTTTGAGGCGTCATTCCGTCGGCAAGCCATGCCCGCCATTGGCCCAAGGGCCGTGCACGAACAGTTGCCTTTCATTTGCCGCCGGCTTTGTGTAAACCGTCCCGCAAAATTCCCCGCAAGCCAAGAAGACGGGCAGGTACCATGGATAAATTCACCAAGCTCACCGGCGTCGCCGCGCCAATGCCGATCGTCAATGTCGACACCGACATGATCATCCCGAAGGATTATCTCAAGACGATCAAGCGCACCGGGCTCGGCACCGGCCTGTTCGCCGAGATGCGCTACAATGAGGACGGTTCGGAGAACCCGGATTTCGTGCTCAACAAGCCGGCCTACCGCAGGGCGCAGATCCTGGTCGCCGGCGACAATTTCGGCTGCGGCTCGAGCCGCGAGCATGCGCCCTGGGCGCTGCTCGATTTCGGCATTCGGTGCGTGATCTCGACCTCGTTCGCCGATATCTTCTATAACAACTGCTTCAAGAACGGCATCCTGCCGATCACGGTCAGCCCGGAAGACCTCGACAAGCTGATGGACGACGCCTCGCGCGGCTCCAACGCGACGCTGTCGATCGATCTCGAGGCGAAGGAAATCCGCGGGCCGGACGGCGGCGTGGTCAAATTCGACCTCGACGACTTCAAGCGCCATTGCCTGCTCAATGGCCTCGACGATATCGGCCTCACCATGGAGAAAGCCGGCGCCATCGCTTCCTTCGAGAAGCGGAACGCCGAGCAGCGCCCCTGGGCCTGACATTCTGAACGTAGTGGCCCGGCCGTTCGCGGCCGGGTTCGTGGCGACTGAATGGAGGGGACAGTCATGACACGCTCGCTTCTGGCCGCTTCGGTGGCAATCCTTCTCGCCACAATCGGCACCCACGCGCAGACCACGGCGCCCGCCACGTCCGACCAGCCGGCTGCCGATCAAGGCACGGCCGACCAGGGCAGTGACCAGGCTGCGTCGGAGGACGACAAGCAGGCGCCGATTCCGTTCGAAGGCGGGCAGCTCACCATCACGCAGCCGGAACAGGACGGCGAGAAGGTCCTTGCCTATGACGGCAAGCAGCTGGCCAGCAATTACGACGTCTTCTTCGACAAGATCGTCAAGATCGGCGACGTGAACGTCGCGCTCGTCGATGTCGGCGACGGCGGCAATCAATGCGGCCCGGCCAAGGTCATCGTCTGGAAGAAGGACGGCGAGATTGAGACCACCACGGTCGAGCAGGACGAATGCGGCGCGCCGCCGGCCGCCGTCTCCGACAGCGCCATCTATTTCGTGCCCTACCTGTTGCCGGGCGATTCCAAGCCGGCGCTGCAATGGTCGCCCACGGAAGGCCTGACGACCTCCGGCAACCTGACTTACACGCCGGAGCCAGGCACCGACTGGAAGGATGTCGACCCGTCGAAATACGACAACATCATCGACGCCTTCCACAATGAGGCGGTCTACAAGGCCGGCCAGGCGCTGCTGGGCAACGACATGCCCGACATGGCGACCAGCCTGCTGGTTGGCGGCGGCACCGAAAAGACGGCGTCCGGCGCCTTCTACGCCACCGGCTGCGTGCCGCATGACTGCGGCGGCAATGACGGCTTCATGGCTGTCGACCCGGCCAAGCAGAAAGTCTATTTCGCCCGCCGCGGCGACAATGGCGAGCCGCAGGCCTGGCCGCCGGTGAAGGACTGGCCGGCGGATATCAAGAAGGCCTATGACGACGCGCAGGGTTCGGGGAATTAGGCCGATTTCTGTCGGGTAGCGATCCTTCGCGCTGCGCTGTCCCGCCAGCATCGCGTTGTCTGGCTCACGACTGTGTCGTCCACGCATCTCAGAATGGTGGAGACAACCAACGCGAGGCTTCCATGCGCAAGCTCATCTCCACCGGTTCCCCCTTCGAGAAAACCGCCGGCTATTCGCGGGCGGTGGTGCAGGGCGACTGGTGCTTCGTTTCCGGCACGACCGGCTATGACTATGCCACCATGACCATGCCCGACACGGTCGAGGCGCAGACGCGCAACTGCCTTGCCACCATCGCCAAGGCACTGGCCGATGGCGGCTTCGACATGGCCGATGTGGTGCGCGCGCATTACTACATAACCGACCAGGCCTATGTTGACGTTGTCTTCCCGATCCTCGGCGAGGCGTTCGGCGACATCCGTTCGGCGGCGACGATGATCGTGTGCCAACTCAACAAGCCGGAAATGAAGATCGAGATCGAGGTGACGGCGCTCAAACGCACGGCATAGAGGCCGGCGCCGCAATGCGGAGGGCTCCCGGACAGGCAAAGCAAAGGAGCGGCTCATGGTGAAGGTCAGACGCATCGTCGCCAATATCGAAACCCCCGACATTGCGGCGGCCAAGCGCTTTTACCAGGACGTGCTCGGCCTTGATGTCCTGATGGACCAGGGCTGGATCCTCACTTGCGGTTCGGCCGAGACCATGACGGTGCAGGTGAGCTTCATGGCCGAGGGCGGGTCGGGCACGCCGGTGCCGGACCTGTCGATCGAGGTCGACGATGTCGACGCGGCGCTTGCGGGCATGAAGAAGGCCGGCTTCGCCGTCGAATACGGCCCGGCCGACGAGCCCTGGGGCGTGCGGCGCTTCTATGTGCGCGATCCGTTCGGGCGTTTGGTGAATGTTCTTTCGCATCGGTAGGCGCTGCTCCAGCTTGGGTTCCTCGCCCCCACGAAGTGGGGGAGAGGTGGCTCGGCGAAGCCGAGACGGAGAGGGGGAGCGCCCTACGAAGTCCCCCTCTCCGTCCGCTTCGCGGACACCTCTCCCCCACTTCGTGGAGGCGAGGAACCCCAAGCTTCCCAACCCCGAAATTCCGCGATTCCGCCGCTTGCCAGAATGGCCGCGCTGGGCTGGATTAGGCGCCGGAACAGCCGCGCCTGAACGAGGGGAGCATTCATGGCCAGTGTGACGGCAGCGCGCGGTACCGGGGCGGCGCCAGGCGGCGCGGCCAGCATCGACGGCAAGGCCGAGCGCTACGACCTCGGCCTCTGCCTGTCGGGCGGCGGCTACCGGGCCATGCTGTTCCACGCCGGCGCGCTCTGCCGTCTCAACGAGGCGGGACTGCTCCAGAAGCTCGACATGGTGAGCTCGGTTTCGGGCGGCTCGATTGCGGCCGGGCTCTTGGCGGTGCTCTGGCCACGCTTCGTCTTCGCGGGCGGCGTCGCCAGCAATTTCGATATCTATCTCGACAGGATCCTGGAGTTCTCGCAGGTCTTCCTCGATGCGCCGTCGATCCTCAAGGGCCTGTTCAACCCGTTTTCGAGCGCGGCGCGCGAAGTCGCCGCCTGCTACGAGCGGAACTTATTCGACGGTTCCCGGCCGATGTTGAAGAGCCTGCCGGAAAAGCCCTGGTTCGTGTTCTGCTCCAGCAATCTCGGCACCGGCTCGCTGTTTCGGCTGTCGCGGCGCTACATCGCCGACTATCGCATCGGCGTCGCCTACCAGGCCGACCTGCCGGTCGCGACCGCGGTGGCTGCCTCCTCGGCTTTCCCGCCTTTCCTGTCGCCGCTTCGGCTCGACCTCACGCCCTTCGTGTGGAAGAACGATAAGCTCGACCCTTCGGTCGGCGCGCCGGTGCCGCCTTCCCGCGCCGTGCTCACCGATGGCGGCGTCTACGACAATCACGGCATCGAGCCGGCGCTGAAGCGCTGCCGCTGGCTGCTGGTGAGCGACGCCGGCGCGCCCTGGCAGGCTTCGAAGGCGGGCTACTGGAACTGGTTCTCGCAGCTCAAACGCGTGCTCGACACCACCGACAACCAGGTGCGCTCACTGCGGCGACGGGACCTGGTGGCGCGCTTCCAGGCGGCCAAGGACGCCGACGATCGCGGCCTGCCCAAGGACGCGACCCGGCCCGACTATGCGGCGACGCGCGGCGTCTTCTGGTCGATCGCCAGCAAGCCGGACGCGAGCGAGCCGAATTTCGTGCAGACCGCCGCGACCGCGCCGGCGGATATCGGCACCTCACTGCATTTCCTGGGCAGCGAAGAGACGGTCGACCTGGTGAACTGGGGCTATTGCGCAGCCGACCAGGCGCTGCGGAGCTGGTACGAGCCGGCGGTGGCGCCGGGAAAAGGCGTGCCGTTGAAGCCGGGCGATGTGACGCCGGGGCGCTGCGCGAGGGTTTCGAAGGCGCTGATGGGTGTTTTTTAGGTTTGAGCGAGGCGCCGAAGCTGCTGATCTCCCCCCTTGTGGGGGAGATGTCCGGCAGGACAGAGGGGGGCGCGAAGGAACGCGGCGCTGGCAATGCCTGGACGCCCACCTATTGGTAGTGGAGACATGGATAACCGCTGATACGCTGCGGGACAGCGCCCCCCTCTGGTCTGCCGACCATCTCCCCCACAAGGAGGGAGATTAGGCGCTCCGCGGCTTTCGCTAATCGCCTTGGCGCAATCCAATCCGGTTCATCACCTGCCCCGCGC
>NZ_RZSB01000319.1:0-6433 GCF_004023285.1 Mesorhizobium sp. M2A.F.Ca.ET.067.02.1.1 | reverse complement strand
CCTTCGACCACATGGCCGAGCTCACCGGCCGGCTCGCTGACGAGGCGATGAACGCCAACGGCAAGGCCGCCTGAATGCCGTTTCAGCGCGATGCGCTTTAAAGCGCGTCGCGGTTTGACCTTGGGATGAAATGAAAACGGCGTCCGGTTCAACCGGACGCCGTTTCTATTGCGGACCGTTTTCCTGGGAGGCAACGGCTGGTCCGCCGCATCCGGACAAATGGTTCGGACGCGGTAGCTGCCTGAGCCCGGCCATTTCGAGTGATGCCCCCATCTCCCGAACCGACCAACCGCGTCCTATCTTCTAGTTAAACCATAGACTGCGTCTGCGACATGTTACCCGATGTTACATGTCACTGTTACGTGTCGGATTCGACCGTGTTTTTTGCCGGCTCGAGGCATGCGGGCAACAAAAAAGCCGGATCAATAAAGATCCGGCTGAGTTTGATTGGAAGTGCCGATTAGGGCTAACCTCCAGAGGGGAACACTCAAGAGCGCTAATGGGAGGAGAACGCGCCCCGGAGATGGGACTATATATGTGCTCATCATGCCCAAGAAACAAGCATCTATTTTGCAACACACGCATGCAAAAAGACGCAGGCTGTGGTCCAACCTATTCCAGGAAGCCATAGGACCAGGAAAATAGGGCGATCTCGCCGTATTTTCAGATCAAAAGCGACTGCTGAAATGCAAAATGCAGCTAATTTTGCTCGGAACTGCGTAAAACAGCGAAATGATGCCGACTTCGGCAGGCCAAGTTTATTTTTGCGGCAGAGGCCCCCGGATGCGTAGTTTTTCAGCAATCGCCGGTAGTGCGCTGTTCCTTGTAGTCGCGCCGGGCGTTGTCGCCGGACTGATGCCCTGGCTGCTGACCGATCATTATCGCAAACCTCTGGCGACTGTGCCGGGCTTCGTGGCCGCGGGCTCTATTCTCGTGATCGTAGCAGCTGCGATCCTGCTTCATGCCTTCGCCCGTTTTGCCCTCGAGGGCCTGGGCACGCCGGCGCCGGTGGCGCCGACCGAGAAGCTGGTCGTGGGCGGCATCTACCGCCATGTCCGCAACCCCATGTACGTGGCCGTGCTGGCGATCATCCTCGGCCAGGCACTGATCTTTTCGAGCTGGGCGGTCCTGGTCTACGGCCTCATCGCCGCGGCGGCGATGATCTCGTTCGTCAAGATCTATGAAGAGCCGACGCTCGCCCAACGCTATGGCGAAGAATATAAAGTCTACCGACGCGCCGTGCCCGGCTGGCTGCCCCGCCTTACACCCTGGCGCGGGCAGTAGTCTCGACCGGCCATTTCAATAAGACCAGCTGCGCGCCTTCGCGATGACGAAATCGCGAAAAACGTGCAGCTTCGCCTGGTTCTTCATCGCATCGGGATAGGCGAAATAGGTGTCGAAGGACGGCACCTCGGTCTCCGGCAGCAACTGCACCAGGTTCGAGTCCTTGTTGATCACATAGTCCGGCAGCATGGCGATGCCCGCGCCGCCCTGCACCGCCCGCTTGATCGAAAGGATGTCGTTGATCTGCAGCGTCGGCACCCGCTGCGCGCCCTCGAAATCGCCGACCGTCTCCAGCCAGTTCAGCTCCGACAGATGCGAAGGCACCGGCACGCCGAAGGTGACGATGCGATGGTTCCTGAGCTCAGCGATCGAGGCCGGCCTGCCGAACTTGGCGATGTAGGACGGCGCCGCGTAGAGGTGGAAATGCACCGTGAACAGCCGCCGCTGGATAAGGTCGGGCTGCTGCGGCTGCCGCAGCCGGATCGCGCAATCGGCCTGGCGCATGGTGAGGTCTAGCTCCTCATTGGCCAGGATCAGCTGCAGGCTGATCTCGGGATAGAGCTCGATGAATTCCTGCACGCGCTCGGTCAGCCAGCCGGCGCCCAGGCCCACCGTGGTCGTCACGCGGAGCACGCCCGACGGCCGGTCCTTGGTCTCGGTCAGCCGCGTCTTGATGGTTTCCAGCTTCATTAGCACGTCATGCGCCGTGCGGAACAGCATCTCGCCCTGCTCGGTCAGCACCAGGCCACGCGCATGACGGTGGAAGAGTGCTACGCCGACATCATGCTCCAGCGCGCTGACTTGCCGCGAAATGGCCGATTGCGACAGATGCAGCGTCTCGGCGGCATGGGTGAACGACCCAGCCTCCGCCGCTGCGTGAAATACGCGTAGCTTGTCCCAGTCCAGCGCCATGATTCCCCTCGCGTTGCATTTGGCGTCTGAATGAAAAATCAGGCTTTTAAACGGCTTTTTTCAGCCGATTTGTCACTCCGCCGCTTCGCGGTGAACCTCGATGCCGGCCAGATATTTTTCCGCCTCGAGCGCCGCCATGCAACCAAGCCCCGCGGCCGTCACCGCCTGGCGGTAGACATCGTCGGTGACATCGCCGGCGGCGAACACGCCGGGCACGTCGGTGCGGGTCGAATCGGGCGCCGTCCACAGGTAGCCGTTCGGCTTCTGCTTGAGCTTGCCGACGAACAGCTCGACCGCCGGCGCATGGCCGATCGCGACGAACACGCCGTCGACCGGCAGCTTCGATTCCTGGCCGGTCACGACATTGCGCAGCGTGAGTCCTTCGACGGAAGGCGGCAGCGGCGCCTTGCCTGGACGTCCGGTGATCTCGTCCACCACCGTGTCCCAGATGACGCGGACATTGTCCTTCGCAAGCAGCCGCTCGCGCAGGATGCGCTCGGCACGGAAATCGCTGCGCCGATGGATGACGGTGACGCTTTTGGCGAGGTTCGACAGATAGAGCGCTTCCTCGACCGCGGAATTGCCGCCGCCCACCACCGCGACGTCCTTGCCGCGGTAGAAGAAGCCGTCGCAGGTGGCGCAGGCCGAAACGCCAAAGCCCATGAAGGTCTGCTCAGATGGGATGCCCAGCCACTTGGCCTGCGCGCCGGTGGCGATGATCAACGCGTCCGCCGTGTAGACGGTGCCGGAATCGCCGGTGGCCCGGAACGGCCGCACATTGAGGTCGACCTCGGTGATGATGTCGTTGATGATATCGGTGCCGACATGCTCGGCCTGCGCCAGCATCTGGCTCATCAGCCAGGGGCCCTGGATCGGATCGGCGAAGCCCGGATAATTCTCGACATCCGTGGTGATCATCAATTGGCCGCCCTGCTGCAGGCCGGCGACCAGCATCGGCTTCAGCATGGCGCGGGCGGCATAGATCGCCGCCGTGTAGCCGGCCGGGCCGGAACCGATGATGAGAACGGGCGCATGTTTGGTGTTCATGAAAGTCCCCTGCGGCGCGCGGCCGTGGTTTTGTCGAGGTTAATGTAAGGGTTGCCAACCATGGCAGCAAGACGAACGGACCGTCGTCCCCGGAAAGCTGCCGTCAGCCGGATATTCGCAAAGTCGCAGCTTTTGTTACCTCTAAAAATCGGGTCGATGAGGGGCTGGCGCGGACACAAAAGTCGTTTAATTACAAATTCGCGAAAGATTCTTGCGCAAGAGCCGAGACAGCCATGCCGCTCAAAGCCGACCTCGATGCCATCGACTGGAAGATCCTGCGCGAGCTGCAGAGCGATGGGCGCATGACCAATGTCGAGTTGTCGAGCCGGGTCGGCATCTCGGCGCCGCCTTGCCTGCGCCGCGTCAGGCGGCTGGAAGAGGCTGGCATCATCCGCGGCTACCGAGCGCTCCTCAACGCGCCGGCGCTCGGCATGGATGTCGTCGCCTTCTGCCTGATAGGCCTACACCACCAGGCCGATGCCGAGCTGAAGACCTTCGCCGAACGCACGCGCGGCTGGCCGATCGTGCGCGACGCCTGGATGGTCTCCGGCGAATCCGACTTCCTGCTGCATTGCGTGGCAAGCGACCTCGGCACCTTCCAGACCTTCGTCATCGAGGAACTAGCTTCAGCTCCGAATGTCGACACGGTGCGCACCGCCTTGACCATCCGCCGCGTCAAGGATGAGGGGCTGGTGGCCTTCGAGATGAAGCCCTAGGCTTTGCCAAGCCCTGCGATAAGGTCGCAAAGCCTCCGGTGGTCGTTGCCAGTTATGAGCTTGTGCGTGACGAAGGCGGCGTCGCCGGATTTTCGGTTGGATCTGCTTCCGACATGCCAACCATCACGGAGCCCGGCGCGGCGGCCGGCTTCCATATCGTCTGCCTTGTCGCCGATAATGATCGACCGACCCATATCCAGGTCCAACAGATCGCGCGCACGCAGCAGCATGCCGGGATTGGGTTTACGCATCGGATGGTCGCCCACTGCCAGAACGCCCGTGCCGCTCGAATGATACCCACAGGCAAGCACAAGATCGATCCGGCAATCCTCCGCTTCGAGAAGCTGGAGGAGCCTGCCGTTGACCGCCGCGAAATCCGCCCAGCCGAAATAACCGCGCGCTATGCCCGATTGGTTCGAGACGATGATGGCGGGAAGCCCAACCACATTGGCGGCTCTGATGACGGGCAGCATTTCCGGCCGCAGCACGATATCCGCAGGATCGCTCGGATAACTGGTATCGACGTTGATCGTGCCGTCGCGGTCGAGGAAGAGCGCCGGCAGGCCTTTTGGGAAGGTCCTGGTCCCGATCCGCTCGATCCACAGGCCGGGCTCGACAAGCGAATCGACCGCGCCACCGTCAGCCATTGCTGAGACGCGCTTCGACCGCCTCGCACAGATGGTGGTAGAGGCAGAGATGCCCCTGCTGGATGATCGGCGTCGAGGTCGACGGCACGTTGAGCAGGATGTCGGTCAGCGGCGCGAGCTTGCCGCCGGTATCGCCGGTAAGGCTGATCACCGTCATGCCCATCATGCGCGCCTGCTCGGCGGCGGCAAGGATGCTTGGCGAATTGCCGCTGGTCGAGATGGCAAGCAGCACCGCGCCTTCCGATCCATGCGCCTCGACCTGGCGCGAGAAGACGGTGTCGAAGCCGTAATCGTTGCCCCAGGCGGTCAGCACCGCGGCGTTGGCCGGCAGCGCGATGACATTGTAGGCCTTGCGCTCCTTCAGGAAGCGGCCGACCAACTCGCCGGCGATGTGGATGGCATCGCTGGCCGAGCCGCCATTGCCGCAGATCAGCAGCGCCTTGCCTTGCGAAAGCGCGGTCACGACCGTGCTCACGGCGCGCTCCATCTCACCGGTCAGGTCGCGCTCGACCATCGCCGAGATCGCCGCCGCGGAGCGGACCAGGTAGTCGTTCAAATCGGACATGAGACCCTCAGTTTGCGGCACGCAGCTTGCCGATCGTGTTCGTCGTGCTCTTGCCTGCGACGAGGTCGACCAGCACCACGCGCCCGCCCGCCTTCTGCACCACATCGGCGCCGACCACGGTCTCGATCGTATAGTCCGCGCCCTTGACCAGGACGTCGGGCAAGAGCGCCTCGATCAGCTTGAGCGGCGTATCCTCCTCGAAGACGACGACGGCGTCGACCGAGGCAAGCGCTGCCAGCACGCAGGCGCGGTCATGCTGGTTGTTGACCGGGCGCCCCGGCCCTTTCAGCCGGCGCACCGAGTCGTCGCTGTTGAGGCCGAGCACCAGCCGGTCGCACTGGCTGCGGGCGGCATGCAGCAGGCTGACATGGCCGGCGTGCAGGATGTCGAAACAGCCATTGGTGAAGCCGACCGTGAGGCCCTCTTCCTTCCAGGCGGCGACCATCCTGGCCGCCGCATTGGCGTCAAGAATGGCATCCGTATGAGCCGTCGGCCCATGCGAGCGGAACAGCGCGCCGGACAGTTCCTCGACATTCAGCCGAGCGGTGCCGCGTTTTCCCACCACGACGCCGCCGGCCGCATTGGCGATGACCGCGGCATGCACCCGGTCGGCGCCGGCGGCGAGCGAAAGCGCGAAGCTCGCAATGACCGTGTCGCCGGCACCGGAAACGTCGAACACTTCGCGGGCCTGGGTGGAAATGTGGCGGGCATCCTCGGCGGAGACCACGCTCATGCCCTTCTCGCTGCGCGTGGCGACGATATACTCGAAGTCATGCGCGGCGATCAGGTCGCGTGCGGCGGCCACGATCTCGTCATCGCCGAACACCTTGCGCCCGACCGCCTCGCCAAGCTCCTTGCGGTTCGGCGTCACTGCCGTGGCGCCGGCATAGCGCGCGTAATCGCGCCCCTTCGGATCGACCAGCACCGGCTTGCCGGCATCGCGGCAGATCGCGATCAGCTCGCCGGCGACGCCGTCGAGCAGAATGCCCTTGCCGTAATCGGAAAGGATCACGATGTCGGCGCGGCCAAGCGCGGCCTGGAAATGATCGATGAGCTTCGCCCGCTCGGCGGAAGTGAGCGGCTTGATCTCTTCCTCGTCGAAGCGCAGCACCTGCTGGTTGAGCGCGCTGAAGCGGCTTTTCGACGAGGTCATGCGGTCCGCCCGCTGCAGAAGCCCGTCCGTGGCGACACCGATCTCGCTCAGCATGCGCATCAGATTGTTGCCGGCCTGGTCGGCGCCGATCACCGAGACGGGTATGGCG
>NZ_RZSB01000318.1:0-6441 GCF_004023285.1 Mesorhizobium sp. M2A.F.Ca.ET.067.02.1.1 | reverse complement strand
ACCGCTGCCTGCTCGACGCCTTGGTCGACCAGGCAGCGGTGGCCATCGAGCGGGTCCAGCTCGTCGCCGATGTCGACCGCGCCCGGCTTGCGGCCGAAGCGGACCGGTTGCGCTCGGCGCTGCTCACCTCGATCTCCCACGACCTGAAGACGCCGCTCGCCGCGATCATGGGCGCGGCCGGCACGCTGAAGGAATTCGCGCCGGCGCTGCCGGAAAAGGATCGCGCGGAGCTTCTGTCGACGGTCGTCAGCGAGTCGGAGCGGCTGAACCGCTTCATCGCCAACCTGCTCGACATGACCAGGATCGAGTCGGGCGCGATGGAGCCGAATTACGCGCTCCATTATGTCGGCGATGTCGTCGGCTCGGCGCTGAACCGGGCGCAGAAGATCACCGCCGAGCACACAATAGAGACCGACATTCCGGCCGACCTGCCGATGCTGCGGCTCGATCCCGTGCTGTTCGAGCAGGCGCTGTTTAACCTCCTCGACAATGCCGCCAAATATGCCTCGCCCGGCTCGATCATCCGGCTGCAGGCCTGGGTCGACAATGGCGCCATCATCCTGCAGGTGATGGATGAGGGGCCGGGCATCCCACCGGGCGACCTGGAGCGGATATTCGACACCTTCTACCGCGTGCGCAAACGCGACCAGGTGCGTGCAGGCACGGGCCTCGGCCTGTCGATCAGCCGCGGCTTCATCGAGGCGATGAGCGGCACGATCGCGGCGGCCAACCGCACCGACCGTCCAGGCGCGATCTTCACCATCCGCATGCCGGTGCCGGCTGACTTGCCGGCGCTCGGCGCGCCCCTTACGGATGATGCGGCATGACAAATCAGACCGTGTCCATACTGGTTGTCGACGACGAGCCGCCGATCCGCAAATTGCTGCGCGTCGGCTTGGGCAGCCAGGGCTATACGGTCTGCGAGGCGCCGAACGCCAAGGCGGCGATCGAGCTCCTGCAGACCGAACGGCCGGACCTGATCCTGCTCGATCTCGGCCTGCCCGGCGTGACCGGCCTGGAGCTGCTCGGCAAATGGCGCGGCGACGGGCTCGACATTCCGGTCGTGATCCTGTCCAGCCGCACCGACGAGGCCGGCATCGTCTCGGCGCTCGAGCTTGGCGCCGACGACTATGTGACCAAGCCTTTCGGCATGAACGAGCTGGTCGCGCGCATCCGCGTGGCGCTGCGCCATAAGTTCCAGCAGCAGGGAGAGAAGCCGGTGTTCCACACCGGCGATCTCTCCGTCGACCTAGTGAAGCGCATCGTCAAGGTCGAGGGCAAGGAAGTGAAGCTGTCGCCCAAGGAATACGACATCCTGCGCATGTTAGTGCAGTACGCCGGCAAGGTGCTGACGCATCAGTTCCTGATGAAGCAGATCTGGAACGACTCGACCGACGTGCAATATCTGAGGGTCTATGTCCGCCAGCTGCGGCAGAAGATCGAGAAAACCCCGGACCAGCCGCGCTACATCATCACCGAGACGGGCGTGGGATACCGTTTGCGCGAGGTGGACGGAAACGAATAAGGCGACCGGCTTTCGCCAATCGCCCCAAAATGAATACCCTCGTTGTGGATCAATCCGCCGACAGATCCGCCGTCCGCGCCAGCGCGCTTCCAAAACCGTTGAGCGAGATGGTGAAGGAAATCGGCTGCATAGTATCCGCGGCGATAGCGTTGATCTTCAGCGTGGTGGCGTTCTGCAGCAGCGGCGTGGTGTCGGCGTCGAACGTCACCGGCACCAGACAACCCACCGCCTGGCAGGTGTTGAACTGCAGCGTGCCGTCGAGCTTTTTGTCGTCGATTTCGAGCGCGACGCCGTTGGCCAGCGCAAGTCCGAAAGGCAGCGCCAGCGTGCCCGCGGCGTCCTTACCCGTCTTGGTCGTCAATTCGATCGCCAGCAGCCGCTGGCCGCTCTGCTTGTTGAACTGCTGATGCGACAGGCTGCAGACCTTGTTGGTGCCGGTGACCTGGCAGTTCACCGTCCAGTCGCCATGCGTTTCCGAAAGCGCCGACGCGCCGCCCGGCAGTTGCGGCTTGGCCGCCGCGCCGGCGGGCTGAGCGGCCACCTTGTCGCCCTTGTTCTGCGCGGCGAATGCCGGCGGACCGACGATGCCCGCGACGGCCAGCATCGCTATGGCATACCTGATTTTCATCGAATCCCTCTTTGCCAACCGGCCAGTCGCGTGGACGGGCGAAGCCGCTGTTAGAGCCGCCAGCAGCCGCCGCCGTCAAGTGCAATGCTGAGGCACGGGCCGGATCTCCTTTGGCATGACAATCGATCAGCTGACCATGGCGCCGCCGGTCGAATACCCTATATTAGGCTGAGGTTCTGTTTTTCATGCGGACAAGGAAGCCATGTCGTCCCGCCGCCTATCGACGTTTCTGATTTCAGCTGCCCTGGCGGCCACCGGCTTGCTGGGCATGGCTTCCGGCGTATCGGCCCAGGTCGTCATCCCGACGAACCGCAACGCATTGGTGCAGCAGAACCAGCTGCAGCAGTTGCAGAACCAATTGCAGCGGCAGCAATACCAGCAGCAGCAGCAGATCTATCGTGAGCTCGACCGGCCGACCGTACGCCAGCCTCAGCCCAACGTGCCGGTATATGATCAGACATGTCGCATGGAAGCGGTCGGCAACACGATTTCGCGGGTTTGCCGCTGACATTTTGTTTTTTTCGGTTTATTAGCCGACTTACTTACCGGCAAGATACCGGATTGCAAGGGCGGTGGTTTTAGAGCAATTCCAGGAAAAGTGTGACACGGTTTTCCGTCAGGAATTGCGTCAAGACAGAAAGATAGAGCGGCTCGCCGTTTCCACGAAACGGTGAGACGCTCTAGGGTTTGCAGGAAGGGACGGGTTTTGCCGCGCGGATAGCTTGCGGCGGGACGCTGCTCCTACCGGAATTTGGGATGGCAACAACCAAGAAGAAAGCAGTTCGCCGGGCCAAGAAAGGGCAACGGATCCGCCAGGTGGCGGCCATTCCGTTTCGGTTGCGGGAAGACGGTGGCCTCGAAGTGCTGCTGGTCACCTCACGCACCACGCGGCGCTTCATCGTGCCCAAGGGTTGGCCGATGAAAGGCAAGAGCGGACGCAGGGCGGCAACGATCGAAGCCCAGGAAGAGGCCGGTGTTCTCGGCAAGTCGCTGAAGCAGCCTGCCGGTACCTATTCCTATTGGAAACGCATGACCGAGGGCTTCATTCGGGTGGACGTTTCGGTCTATCTCCTCCAAGTCACGGAGGAACTTGCCGATTGGCGGGAGGCCGCGAACCGGCAACGCGCATGGCTGCCGCCGGCAGACGCTGCCCTGCTCATCGACGAGCCTGAGCTTTCGACGCTGCTCCGGGATCTGACCATTCCGGCGGCCGATCCGGCTTAAACCGTCCTATTCGGTGTCGGGAAAAGGCCGTACCGGCATGCCGGTATAGGCCCACAGCCATTCCCGGGGCAGCGGCCCCTTGTTGCGGTCGCCTTGTTGCGACTGTTCCCATGCATGCGCCAGAATGCCGACCGACCGTGACAAAACGAAAAGGCCGCGCGTCAGCGCAGGGGGGAACCCGAGCTCGCCATAGATGACGGCCGTCGTGCCGTCGATGTTGAGCGGGATCGTCTTGCCCTTGCGCGCGGCGACTTCCGCCTCGATTGCACCGGCAATGTCGGCAAAACGCCCACTGACCACGCCGCGCGCGGCGAATTCCCGTGTCAGCTCGATGAGGCGCGGCGCGCGCGGATCGACCGGGTGGAAGCGGTGGCCAAGCCCCGGCACATAGCCTTTCTCCTCGGCGAAGAAACGATCGAGCCGCGTCTTCACTGCCTGGGCAAGAGGCGTGCCGCCATCCATCGCCGCGGCGATATCGCCATAGAAGGAAAGCGCCTGCTCGCCGGCGCCCCCATGCACGTCGCCAAGCACGTTGATGGCCGACGCCATCGCGTTGTTGATGCCGACGCCGCAAGTGGCGGCCATGCGGGCGATCGCGATCGACGGGGCCTGCGGACCGTGGTCGACGGCCGCGCCCAGCGCAATGCCGAGCAGTGCCGCCTGCTCTTCGCTTGGCAATTCGCCGCGCAGCATCAGCCAGATCATCGCCGGGAAGCTGACGCGGCCGATCAGATCCTGGATCTCGTAGCCGCGCAGCCGGATGACGCCCGGCCGCATCTCGATGATGGACGTTTGCCACCATTCCTCCGCGCGCTCGCGGCCGGTCTTTTTATCTTCGCTCATGCCTGCGCCCTCGACGTACCGCGCCCGGGCAAGGCGGCGAACACCTCGTCCGTATGCTCGCCAAGGCGCGGCGGCGGTGCCGTTGGCGTGGGCGCCACGCCGTCGACCATGAAGCCGCCGCGCACCACCGTCAGCGGCCGATCCATGCCGGACATGCCCTCGAACGAGGTCGCCATGCCGCGCTCGGTGACCTGAGGCTCCTCGAGCACCTGCGGGATCGTCAGCACCCGCCCTGCCGGCACGCCGGCACGGTTGAGTTTCTCTTCCCACGTCGCCGCCGAAGCGCTGCCAAGCGCGTCCTCGATCAGCACCTTCAGCGCTGCCCGGTTCTGCTTGCGCGTCTCGCGCTCGGCAAAGCGTGTATCCGACGCCAACTCCGGCCGCCCGATCAACCCGCAAAGGGTCACGAATTGCTCCTGCTTGTTGGCCGCGATGTTGAGCAACCCCTCGTCGGTGCGGAACGCGCCGGAAGGTGCGGCCGTCATGTTCTCATTGCCCATCGGCTTTGGCTCGACGCCGGCCGTCAGATAGTTCGACACCGGCCAGCCCAGCGCCGACAGCGTGCATTCGAGCATCGAGACGTCGAGAAAGGCGCCCTCGCCTTTTGTCTTCTGCTTCACCAGCGCCGCGGCGATGGCGAAGGCGCCGACCAGCCCGCCCAGCGTGTCGGCCACTGGATAGCCGACGCGCAGCGGCGCCGTTTCCGGCGTGCCGGTAATGCTCATGATCCCCGACAGGCCCTGGATGATCTGGTCGTAGGCGGGATTGCCGCGCATCGGCCCGGTCTGGCCGAAACCGGATATCGCGCAATAGACGAGGCCCGGTCGGACTTCCTTCAGCTTTTCATGGCCGAGGCCGAGGCGATTCATCACCCCCGGCCGGAAATTCTCGACCAGCGCGTCGGCCGTCGCCACCAGGTCGAGGAAACGCTCGCGATCGTCGGGCTTCTTCAGGTCGAGCACAACAGATCGTTTGCCGGCGTTCTGCGCCAGGAACGAGGCCCCCATACCGGCCTGGTTGAGTTCAGGCGAGGCGCCGAGCTGGCGCGCCAGATCCCCGCCCGGCGGTGCCTCAACCTTTATGACGTCGGCGCCGAGCAGCGCCAGCTGATAGGCGCAGTAGGGACCCGCCAGCACATTGGTGAGGTCGAGGACGCGGATGCCGGAAAGCAGGTCTGTCATGATAAATCAGGCATCGCCCGGCACGTGCTCCGGCCCGCGCCTGCGCCGGTGCTCGATCCAGGCCCAGATATGCGGTCCGACAAGGCCGATGAAGGCGAGCGTCAAAAGCGTCAGTGACAGCGGATGCCGGAAGAACACCGTCCAGTCGCCGTTTTCTATCGTCATCGCGCGGCGGAACTGCGTTTCGGCAAGCGGTCCCAGGATCATGCCGATGATCACCGGCGCTGTCGGGAAATCGAAGCGCCGCATCAGGAAGCCTGCCGCGCCCAAGAGATAGAGGATCGCGAGATCGATCGGCGACTGCGAGATGCCGTAGGTGCCGACCGTGGCGAACACCAGGATGCCGGCATAGAGCTGCGGCGCCGGGATCTTCAGGAGCCGCACCCAAAGGCCGATCAGCGGCAGGTTGAGGACGACCAGGATGACGTTGGCGATGAACAGGCTGGCGATCAGGCCCCAGACCAGATTGGCCTGCGTCGTCAAAAGCAGCGGCCCCGGATTGATGCCGTAGCTCTGGAAGGCCGACAGCATGATCGCCGCGGTCGCCGAGGTCGGCAGGCCGAGGGTCAGCATCGGCACCAGGACGCCGGCGGCCGATGCATTGTTGGCGGCTTCCGGCCCCGCGACGCCTTCGATGGCGCCGACCGTGCCGAACTCGTCCTTATGCTTCGAAAGCTTCTTCTCGATCGCATAGGACAGGAAGGTCGGGATCTCGGCGCCTCCGGCCGGCATGGCGCCGATCGGAAAGCCGATCGCGGCACCCCTGAGCCAAGGCTTCCACGAGCGGGCCCATTCGGCCGCCGTCATGTAGAGCGAACCTTTCAGCGGCACGATCTCGTCCTTGCCGGCATAGCGGCGCGAGGCCATGTAGAGCGTCTCGCCGACGGCGAACAGGCCGACCGCGACGATGATGACGTCGACACCGTCGAGCAATTCGGCCGTGCCGAAGGTGAAGCGCGGCTGTCCGGTCTGCAGGTCGACGCCGATCATGCCGACGACAAAGCCGGCGAACAGGCTGGTCAGTCCTCGCACCGACGACG
>NZ_RZSB01000317.1:0-6467 GCF_004023285.1 Mesorhizobium sp. M2A.F.Ca.ET.067.02.1.1 | reverse complement strand
GGCTTTAGGGCCGGCCGTCACGGCCGGCGCCATCTTCAAAGCAGCATCAACTGCTCGCCTGCGCCGGAGCCTGCGACGGATTGATCGACGCGAAGCTGCCGCCGCTCGACATTGAGGCCGAGACGCTTGGCCGCGATCTCGAAGCGCCGGCCGATCTGCCAGGCGTAGGGTCCGGCGCCTTTCATGCGCTTGCCCCATTCGGAATCGTAATCCTTGCCGTCGCGCATCGACCGGATCAGCGACATCACATGCCGGTAGCGGTCGGGGTAATGCCGCAACAGCCAATCCTTGAAGATCGGCGCCACTTCGAGCGGCAGGCGCAGGATGACGTAGCCGGCCTCCCGGGCGCCGGCGGCCCGAGCCGAATCGAGGATGCGCTCCATCTCCGGATCGTTGAGGCCGGGAATGATTGGCGCCACCATCACGGAGGCCGGGATGCCGGCGTCCGACAATTGCCTGATCGCCTCCAGCCGCTTCGTTGGGGTCGACGCGCGCGGTTCCATGGTGCGGGCCAGCATGCGGTCCATCGTCGTCACCGAAAGCGCCACCTTGGCAAGGCCACGCTCCGCCATGCGCGACAGGATGTCGATGTCGCGCGTCACCAGCGCCGACTTCGTCACGATGCCGACCGGGTGTCCGCGCGCCTCCAGCACTTCGAGGATCTCGCGCATGATCCGGTACTGTTTCTCGATCGGCTGGTAGGGATCGGTGTTGGTGCCGATGGCGATCGTGCGCGGCTGGTAGCCCGGCTTCGACAACTCTCTGTCCAGCATGCGCGCCGCATCCGGCTTGGCGAACAGCTTCGATTCGAAATCGAGCCCCGGCGACAGGCCCATGAAGGCATGCGTCGGCCGGGCGAAACAGTAGACGCAGCCATGCTCGCAGCCGCGATAGGGATTGATCGAACGGTCGAAGGAAATGTCGGGCGACTCGTTGCGGGTGATGATGGTGCGCGGCTTCTCGACCTGCACTTCCGTCTTGAACGGCGGCAACTCCTCCAGCGAGTTCCAGCCGTCATCGAAGACATGCCGGCTGACCGGCTCGAACCGACCGGACGGGTTGATGCCGGCCGAGCGGCCGCGATTGCGGTCGGGCCGCACGCGCATGCCGCTCTGCTCGATCATCGCGTTCGCCATCTCGGCTCTGCCTGCTCCGAAAGCGGCAATGTCGGCGCGTACGATCTGTTCCATTTTCGCCCTCTCCCAGGGACTGTCGGCAGGCTGTCGAATCGCTCTGTTCATGAAACTATTCCTATTTTGCCGATGAGAACAAAGCAAGAACTTTTTCGCTTGGGGAGCGCAACTGGCGCATCGCCGCACTTTCCGCTATTCGGCTAGGCATGCTCAGCGTTCTTATCGAGACTCGGAACGACGAAGAGGGACTTGCCCGCACGCTCGCCTCGCTGGTCGGCGGCGCGGTCGAAGGCGTCGTGCGCGACGTCATCGTCTGCGATCAAGGCTCGACCGACCAGACGCATCGGGTGGCCGAGCATGCCGGCTGCCATTATGTGAGCGGTGGGTTGGGCGCCGGTATCGGCCAGGCCAAGGGCGATTGGCTGCTGCTTCTGGAGCCCGGCGCCCGGCTGGCCGAAGGCTGGATCGACGAGGTTGTCGCGCATACGGCGAAGCAGACCATGCCGGCCCGTTTCTCACGCGCTCGGGCCGACCGCGCGCCTTTCCTGGCGCGTGTCTTTTCGGGCAATCGGGCGCTCGCCGAAGGTCTCGTCATCAGCAAGCGCCAGGCCTCGGCTCTGGCAAAGTCCGCTCGCGGCGCGGAAGCCCTGGCTCGCGGTCTCGCGACCAGGCGGCTGAACGCCGAAATCTGGGTGGCGCCGCCGAAGTGACGCCTGCGCTCCCCTATGAGGCAGGCTTGCCGCCGCGCCTCAGATGCTCGTCCAGCCGCGGCATGATTTCCACGAAGTTGCAGGGCATGTGCCGATAGTCAAGCTGCGCCTTGATGATGCCGTCCCAAGCGTCCTTGCAGGCGCCGGGCGAGCCCGGAAGCACGAAGACGAAGGTGGCGTTGACGACGCCGCCGGTCGCCCGGCTCTGGATCGTCGAGGTGCCGATCTTGTCGTAGGAGATGCGGTGGAAGACCTCCGAAAAACCGTCCATGCGCTTTTCGAAGATCGGCTCCAGCGCCTCCGGCGTCACGTCGCGGCCGGTGAAGCCAGTGCCACCGGTGGTAATCACGACATCGATATTGTCGTCCTTCGACCAGTCGAGAACCTTGTCGCGGATCTTTTCGCAGTCGTCGGTGACGATGTCGCGCGCCGCAAGCGTGTGGCCGGCTTGCGTGATGCGGTCGGCCAGCGTCTGGCCCGACTTGTCGTCGGCAAGGCTGCGCGTGTCTGAGACCGTCAGCACCGCGATGCGCACCGGAATGAAGGGTCGGCTCTCGTCAAGCTTCGCCATCGCTCACCTCCCTGCTGCGCGTGGCGGCCACGAACCAGTCGGGATGACGCGCGCGGATCTCGATCGCCGCGCGCTTGGCCACATTGCCGGTCTCGAACAGGCCGAAGCAGGTGGCGCCCGAGCCGGACATGCGCGCGAAGGCGGCGTCGGCGCGCTTGAGCGCCTTGAGCGCCTCGCCGATCGCGGGCTGAATGGCTTGAGCGGCGCCTTCGAGATCGTTGCGGGTCGTTTCCAGCCAGTTGCGGACGGCATGGAAGTCGAGGCGCCTTGGCAGCGGCGGCAGCGCGTCATTGTCGCGACGGGAGAGCGCCTTGAACACGTCCGGCGTTGAGACGGCGACGCCCGGATTGACCAGGACCAGACCAAGCGCCGGAAACGCGGAGAGCGGCGACACTTCATCACCGATGCCGCGCGCGACCAGCGGTTTCGACTTCAGGCACATCGGCAGGTCGGCTCCGAGCGAAAGCCCGATCCGGGCCAGCGAAATCTCGTCGATATCGAGCTTCCAGAGCCGCGCCAGGCCGTTGAGCGCGGCTGCCGCGTCGCTGGACCCGCCACCGACGCCCGAGGCGACCGGCAGGTTCTTCTCCAGCCGGATGGCGACGGGCGGCGTGCGCTGCGCGCCGGCCTCCCGGCGCAAGGCATCGCGCGCCTTCACCACCAGATTGCCGTCGTCGAGCGGCAGGGCGGCGGCATATCGGCCGGACACCGAGAATTCGTCCTGCTCCGCCGGCTCGATTTCCAGCCGGTCGCCGAAGCGTGTGAACACGGCAAGGCTCTCGATGAGATGATAGCCGTCGTCGCGCCTTCCCGTGACATGCAGCGCCAGGTTGATCTTGGCCGGCGCAAGCCATTTCCGGACCTCTGTGCCGGGCTCCAGGATGTCGGCTGCTGGCGAGATGGGATCAGTCCTTGGCGAGACGATATTCGCCGGTCTTGGGATCCTTGACCAGCGTGCCCATCGTGCCGTTCGCCGCCTGTTTTTCGGTGCGCCGGATCTTGGCTGTCACGCGCTCGGCCTCGCGCACGAAAGCGCGGTAGCCGAAATAGGCGGCGGCGCCGACAACAGCGAAGAAAATGATCTGCGGCATATCCAAACTCCTCCCGCGTTGTCGCGGCAAGGCCGGCCGAAGGGCTCGGTCAAGCGATCATGCTATCCGCAATCATGGCTTTTTCAAAGCCCGAAGCGCGCCCACAGCGCGCGTTCTTCCGCCGCATCGAGGACGCCGTTTGCGGCCGCAGCGGCGATATCGGGCGCCGAGAAGCGCGAGCCGAACAGGCCGAAACGGCCGAACAGGCCACGCGGCGCGCTGATCAGTTTGAGCTGCGTCTTGTCGCCGAAACGGGTCTTGAGCACGCTGCGCATGTCGCCCAGCGCATCGACAAGGCCGAGCTCGAGGCCTTTCTTCGCGGTCCAGAACAGGCCGGTGAACAGGTCAGGGTCGTCTTTCAGCTTCGAGCCGCGCCGCTCCTTGACGAGGTCGATGAAGGTCTCGTGCACTTCGAGCTGCAACGCCTTCAGCCGCTCGACGTCCTCCTTCTTCTCGGGCTTGAACGGATCGAGCACCGCCTTGTTCTGCCCGGCGGTGTGGACGCGCCGCTCGACGCCGATCTTCTTCATCAGCTCGGGGAAGCCGAACGAGGCCGAGACCACGCCGATCGAGCCGACGATCGAGGACGGGTCGGCGAAGATCTCGTCGCCGGCGACCGCGATCATGTAGCCGCCGGAAGCCGCGACATCCTCGACGAAGACCAGCACCTTCTTGTTCTTTTCCACCGCCAGGTCGCGGATGCGCTTGAAGATCAGCCGCGACTGCACCGGCGAGCCGCCCGGCGAGTTGATCGAGATGGCGACCGCCGGCGCGTCGAAGCCGAACGCCTTTTCGATGAGGCCGGCCGTCGAGGCGAGCGACAGGCTCGGCCGGAACTGGCCGCCGCCGGCCATGATGGTGCCTTGCAGCCGGATGACCGGAATGGTGACGACTGTCGAGCGCCAGGATTTCGGCAACAGGCGGTTGAAAAGGCGTTTCACGAACGGGTGTCTCCGGACAAGATGCAAAGGAGCAGGGTGAGATCAGGCAAGTCGGTAATGTCTTTCGGGCGCGATGTCACCTTGCCTGCCATGTAGGCATTCGCCGGCCAACGGCAATGCCGCATCGCCGGCCCAGGATCAATCGCCGAACAGCGATGCCAGGCCGTTGTTGATCATTTCCGTCCGCTCCGTCGGCGCGTTGCCGGATGGTCCGTGCAAGGCGAGCGGCGGGCGGATCGACAGTTTCCCGCGCGCCCCGAGCACCGCCCTGACGACGATGCGGATCGCCGCCGCGTCCGGGCGCGGATGCACGCAGAGCAATTCGGCGTCGCCGAAGCGCCCTTCGATTGCATCGAGGATGGCAACGAGCTGCTCGGGCCGGGCGATGACGGCCAGCCCGCCGCGCGGCCTGGCGACGGCGGCGGCGCTCCTGATCCAGCTTTCGAACAGCCCGTCCTCCGCCACATGCGCCTGCCGGCGCAGCGCGTCGGGCGTCGAGCGATCCTCGGCGGCGTTGAAAGGCGGGTTCATGATGACGAAGTCGAAGGAATTGTTCGCCAGCCCGGCTTCAGCGCGCGCTCGGCCGGTCAGCGTCACGTCGGCCGTCAGCACCGAGGCACGGTCGCCGAGATGCGCATTGCCGGGATGCGAAAGCGTGGCGGCGGCGAACCCCGCCATTTCGGCGGAGCGCTCGACGAGCACGGCCCGCGCCGCAGGGCAGCGCGACAGCACGGCAAGGGCGGCAGCACCAGCCCCGGCGCCGAAATCGGCGAGCCGGCCGGAAAAGCCGGACGGCACGGCGGCCGCCAGCATCATGGCGTCCATGCCGGCGCGATGACCGCCCTGGCTAGGCTGCACCAGCCAGAAGCGTCCGCGATGGAAGGCATCGACCGTGTGCGCCGGCGTATCTGGGGCGGTCGTCGCTGCCATTATTTCTGGCGGATCTCGTTTTCGATGCCGGCATCCTTGAGGATGCGGCGCGCCACGTCGGCCTTGTCGGCGTCGACCATGACACGCTTCTGCAAAAGGCCGATCGACCCTTCGAGCACGCTCATATTCTGGTCGGCTACGAAACAGGCGATGCCGGCGTCGCGCATCAGCGATTCGACAAAGGAGATCACGACGGCGTCATTGGTGCGGACAAGCTCGATCATGGAACGAAAATCGCAGGTTGCGGCGTTCGTGTAAACGTGCGGGTAAACACAGCGTCGGCAGAGCGCGCCAATTCGCCTCTTGCCGTGCCCGGTTGTGCCGCCCTAGAGTCGGCGCGGGATCAAGGGTGCCGTGGATGCGCGCTGCTCGTGCGCGTCAGTGTAGACGGGAGTTGTCGTGGTGGGTGTCGTTCTCAACATCGAAGGCAAGCGGGAACCCGCTTCCATCAAGGATCTGATCGATCTGACGGCCGCCGACATGGGACGCGTCAACGAGCTGATCCTGTCCAAGGCCGGCTCCGACGTCGAGATGATCCCGGAGATCGCCAACCACCTGATCTCTTCCGGCGGCAAGCGGCTCAGGCCCATGCTGACGCTCGCCGCCGCGCAGATGTTCGGCTATTCGGGCGAAGGCCATGTCAAGCTCGCCACCGCGGTCGAATTCATGCACACGGCGACGCTTCTGCATGACGACGTGGTCGACGAGAGCGCCTTGCGCCGCGGCAAGAAGACGGCGCGCATGATCTGGGGCAACCAGGCGAGCGTTCTGGTCGGCGATTTCCTGCTCGGCCAGGCTTTCCGCATGATGGTCGAGGTCGGCTCGCTGGAAGCGTTGGACATCCTGTCGGCCGCCGCCTCCATCATCGCCGAGGGCGAGGTGATGCAGCTTGCCGCCGCCAAGAACCTCGACACCACCGAGGACGAGCATTTCGCCGTCATCAAGGCCAAGACCGCGGCGCTGTTCTCGGCCGCCGCCGAAGTCGGGCCGGTGATCGCCCAGGCCTCGCGCACCGACCGCGCCGCATTGCGCTCCTACGGCATGAATCTCGGCCTTGCCTTCCAGCTCATCGACGACGCGCTGGATTACGG
>NZ_RZSB01000316.1:0-6493 GCF_004023285.1 Mesorhizobium sp. M2A.F.Ca.ET.067.02.1.1 | reverse complement strand
AGGAACATCCGGCGGCGTAATATTTTGTGATCGCAGAATCGATCGAAGTTTGATATCTGCATTCCCAGCGCAGCAAATTTGCAGTCAATCGCTGCAGAATGGGAGTGGCAGTGGCTTCGCGGACGACCCTTACCTGCATCAAAGGCGCGTCTGCCGGCCGCGAGGTCCTTCTTGGCTTCGCGCCGGCGCGCGACCTGCATGCCTTTAGCTTCGCCGACGTCCTCGACGAGGTGACGGGTCGGGGTTATCAACGCCGTTTCAGCCCACAGCACAGCCTGGACTTCCGGCGCTATATTCAGAAGCCTGGCAGTACGACTATTCCTCTGACATTCAATCTGCGTCCCCGCGAAGATGGTGCTTGGTTGGTTCACCGTGGACCTAATGGGACCTATGAGCTTGTTCTGCAAGATGGCGCGCGGGTTCTATCTCAAGTCGATTGTCAGCATCGGCTCGGCTATCTCGCGGACCAGAACATCGAACTGCCCTTCATGTGCTTCATCGGCCTCGACGAGCGCGATGAGACGGCGATTTTTGACGTCATCAATGGCAAGGCGAAGGGTCTTTCGAAGAGCCTTCTCGATTATCACGACGCGCAACTTTCAGAAAATCTCAGTGCAGAGAGGCCCGAGCTCTTCATCGCGCTCTTCCTGAATAGTGAGGCGACTTCGCCCTGGTATCAACGGCTTGACCTCGGAGGCGAGGCTACCTCCGGCCTCGAACGACGGGCGTCGCTGCGGACCATGCAAAAGGCGGCAAAGCAGTTCTTCAAAAGGGTGCGCGGCCAACGCCCCATCAACGCCGAGGATGCGGCGCTCGCCGCCCGCAATTTCTGGATTGCGATTGTGGAACTCTTGCCTCTGTCGTTTTCCAAGCCACGCAATTTTCTCGTCACTAAGGGCATCGGCGTCTACGCTCTTATGGAAATTGCCGCCGACATGGTTTGCGAGCATCCGCAGACGCTTCCGCAGCCAGCCTATTTTGCCTCGATGCTTGGTGATTTCATTCCTGATTTCGACTGGACGAACGCCGGCCCATTGCGAGGGCTCGGTGGCCAGGGCGGAGTCAAGGAGGCTTTGTCCATTATTCGTGATGCGCGGCGGCGGGCGCGACTGAAGGTTGCAAATGGCTAACAAGAATATCCTGCTCATCGAGCCCGGTTATAAGAATAAATATCCGCCGCTCGGCCTTATGAAGATTGCTCAATATCATGGGCCGCGTGGCAAGCGCGACCGGGTCCGGTTCATCAAGGGCGAAGATCGGTCCGTGATGAATGAAGCATGGGACCGGATTTACGTCACGACACTGTTTTCCTTCGAATATCCGAAGATTTCGCAGTCAATAGACTTTGCCCTGGAAGTGGCCAATGGTCAGGCTGACAAAGTGTTTGTCGGTGGGATTGCCGCCTCGCTTATGCATGAGCGTTTTCTGGATGAGCGGCGCTGGCATGGCATTCGTTTCATCAAAGGGCTGTTGTCGGAAGCGCCTGCCGTGTCGCTCCAGCTCGACGAGTTCTCCGAAGAGCTTTATGCCAGCGACACGACAGGACGTCCAATAGAGGATCTCGTTCCCGACTACGATATTCTGTCGCAAATCGATTATCGGTACCCGGTGCGGGATGGGTATTTCGCTTACACCTCGCGGGGCTGCATCCGCAAATGCCATTTCTGCGGCGTGCCGAAGCTTGAGGGAATGCAGCGTGATACGGAGTCGTTGACCGATCTCGTCCGCGCAATCGATGAACATTATGGTCCGAAAAAGGACCTGATCTTGATGGACAACAACGTTGTCGCGTCGCCGCGCTTCAAAGAGATCATAGCCGAAATCCGCGATCTGGGCTTCATACCTGGCGCTAAGCTTCTGCGACCGGGCGCCAGAGTTCCCGTGCAACGGCGCGTGGACTTCAATCAAGGCGTCGACGCCCGCATTTTGTGCAAGGATCCCATGTATCTGCGCGAGCTAGCGAGCATTTGCCTGAAGCCGCTTCGGATCGCCTTCGACCATCTTGGTGTCAGGAAGCCGTATGAGCAGGCTGTGCGATATGCTGCCGAATACGGTCTGACCGAACTTTCCAATTATATGCTTTATAATTTTCACGACGGACCCGAGGATCTGTTCGAGCGGATGCGGCTAAACGTATCGCTAAATGAAGAACTTGGGGTCAGGATCTGGTCGTTCCCGATGCGCTACCAGCCAACGAACCGGCCGGATCGCGGCCATGTCGGCGAAAAATGGTCGCGTTATCAGCTTCGGTCGATGCAGATCATTCTTCAGGCCACGCATGGCATCGTCAGCGGAGCTCCCGACTTCTTCAAGCGGGCCTTCGGTGACACATTTGACGATTACGCTCGCATTTTGATGTTACCGCATGACTTCATCTTCAACCGCACATGGTACGAGCGTTTTGATCCAGACCAGAAGCTGCATGAGTTCAAGGCAGAACTTGCTGGCTTAGACAGCTTTGAGCGCGCCGAACTGGTGGAACTTCTATCGTCGCGCGACCCGCGCGAGTTTTTTTTGCTCAGCGACTTTGCGAACAACGACAAGGTCCGCCGCATTCTGCGGTTCTACATTCCGGTGTCGAAGGAAGAGCTCACCTCGATCTGGGCAAAACAGAAGGAAAGGGTCAGGCTGGAATCGTTGTCCGATCTTGGCCTCGCGGAAGACGAGCGCGTCGAGGACGCCGGCCTCGACTATGAAGAAGACAGCCCTGTGCCAAAGACAGCGCGGGTGAGAAAACAGAGGATTGTTGCATGAGCATCGAGCCCGCCATTCGCGCCAACCGCGCCGCCCTAATGGCAGCAAAGGAGCAGGGCAATGTCGAGCTCATCGACGCCATCGTCGTTGGCCGTGACGTGCTCGAACTGGTGTCGAGCGCCATGTACATAGATCCGATGACGGTTTACCGGGAATACATCCAGAACGCAGCAGATGCGATCGACGATGCCCGGCAAAGAGGCATGCTTCTGCCAGGGCAGGCCGGAAAGGTGACTATTGATATCGATGCGGCTTCGCGATCGATTCGCATTCGTGACAACGGGACCGGCGCTTCCAATCATGAGTTTGGCCGCAAGATGTCGGCTCTTGGGGCGAGCGGGAAACGCGGCACGACATCGCGAGGCTTCCGCGGTGTGGGTCGGCTTGCTGGCCTTGCCTATGCCCAGGAAGTAATCTTCCGTTCCAGAACAGTCGGCGACAAAATGGTCGCCGAGATGGTGTGGGACTGCCGCAAACTTAAGGCGCTTTTTAGGTCTGGGGACGGCGACATCGAAAGCCTGATCCGAAGCGTAGCAACTCTACGAATGAAACCTGCCGGCGGCTACCCGGAGCATTTCTTTGAGGTTGAGTTGCGGGGTATAGTTCGCATCCGCAGCGATAGGTTGATGAGTCCAGCCGCCATTGATGACTATCTCGGCCAAGTCGGCCCGGTACCTTTTTCTCCAGACTTCACCTTCGGTAGAGAATTACGCGCAGCACTAGCTCCGGTGGTCGCGCTTGGGGAGCTGGAAATATTCATCGATGGGAGTGCGAAACCAGTCTACCGCCCTCACCGGGACGTTCTGGTTCAGGATGGCATGAAACCAATCAGCTTTGACCAGGTGACCATCAACGAAGTTTTTGGCATTGATGGCGATCCGGCCGCCCTCGTCTGGATTTTGC
The DNA here is from genome assembly GCF_004023285.1 of Mesorhizobium sp. M2A.F.Ca.ET.067.02.1.1. Lineage (NCBI taxonomy): Bacteria > Pseudomonadati > Pseudomonadota > Alphaproteobacteria > Hyphomicrobiales > Phyllobacteriaceae > Mesorhizobium > Mesorhizobium sp. M2A.F.Ca.ET.067.02.1.1. Next base: position 2,836 of record NZ_RZSB01000316.1, on the reverse strand, counting down.
ACCACGAGTATGAAGGCGCATTGCCAAGCGCGACGAAGGTCAAGGGATTGAGGTTGAGGGCCGGCAATGTACAAATCGGCGATAACAACCTCCTGGAGGAACTGTTTTCCGAGCAGCGTTTCAATGCTTGGTCAGTTGGCGAGATCCATGTGATCGATCGCAAGATCACGCCGAATGGTCGGCGCGATCATTTTGAGCAAAATGCTCACTACACAAACCTCCTGAACCAGTTGAGCCCGATGGCAAGGGAGATTGCAAAGCTGTGCCGTACAAGCTCGATAAAGAGAAAGTGGCTGCGGGAAGCTGACCTTCATCGCCAGCAGATCGAGCATGCCATTGACGTTTTCCACCAAGGGGCAATCGGTGCGGAGGAGAAGACAAGGTTAGCGACCCGCGCCGAGGAGAGCTTCTCGCGGCTGAAGAAGGCGTTGGCGAATAATATCTTCGAGAAAGGGGAAGTGGATCTGCAACGTCGTGCCATGGAGGATCTAAGGGCAAAATATGATGCGCTGCAGGTTCCATCATTGATGCCGCTAGAACTGCCCCATCTTGATGAAAACGAACGGAAGGCCTTCACTCGGTTTTGCGACCTGGTGTACCAGTGCTCGCCGAACGCCTCGTCGGCAAAAATCCTGATCGATAAGATCTTGACTAAGATCAGTTCCGCCTGAATCCAGATCGACTCGCCCAAACGCCGCGGGCTCATGGCACGGATAATAATCATGTGTCAGAAATTCAGATGTTGCTGTTGCGCCAGCGTTCGTATCGTACGGTAGCGTTGTGAAAAGAGGATAAGCTCGGCTTGCTCTTGAGGCTCCAAATTTTTCGAGACAGGATTTCTAAGTCGGCAGCACCATCCGGTCGCCACCCATTTCGGATGGCCCAAGACTTAATGTGGGGCGACGGGTCTTGGTGCCCGTGCGCTCGAAGAATGCGCAACGTCTCGTTGGCGTGATCCTTGTCGCGGGGGTGAAGGAGGCCCGTAGACAAATTCACGATCCGTGTCAGAGCTTCAAGCCCCCGCACCACTACAGGGTCGTCGATGAGCGCGACAGGCGGCTGCTGTTCTTGCCCATGTACAATGGCCCCCCAGCGTCGTGCCCAGTCGTCAGCCGTACCCGGCAGGTCAGGCACTGCCACCACGCCCGCAACATTGTGCAGGCCATCGACGAGGTCCAGAATGTCCGGCGCGGCATAGTAGACTATCAGCACCGATTTGCGCGAGCTTGGACGGATCTTCCGCATCGTTTCGGTGCGGAGGTGCCCGTCCCATGGCAACGCCAAGGGACCCTTTGATAGAGCCCGGACCGCGTTCGCTCCCAGAAAGCGCGATAAGCTTCTTAGCGTAGCCCAAGGCGGTCTGGAAGGCTTCGGCCGCATGGCTGTCGACAGGAATGAGGATTCGGAAAATGTCGGGCATACAGGTGATTCTCAATGGAGGACCCACTCAAAAGAGCGTGCGTCAAAAGTGCTTGGCAAGCAAGTCTTCGGGCTACGGGTGCTCGCTGGATGCAGGGCGGCACGTTTGGAAATGAGCCGGTCCACACTTCGCGTTCCCGGTTTGTGTCTCAATCGATGTTGCAACCATAGTTTCGTTCGACTATGAAGCAGCCAAATTGCAAGTCGTGACACCATAGCAGACCCCGCCTGGGGCTTGCTGTCGAGCAAGCCACGGAATTCCAGGAGCTCACTAAAAGAGCGGTGACTGACGTTTCCAAGCCGGTCAAGGACGCCTTCGAGAAGCCGCCCACGGGTCTCTATCCACGACGGGTACGAGCCTATGTGCGCGGCCTGTCGGGCGACATCCAGATTTGACCCCCAGGCGACACCAGGAACTGACCCCTCTCTTTTGAGAGGAGGAATGGATGACGATTGAGATTTCGGCGAATCCTGCCTTGTCGATGACGATGCAGGGAGAGGCGATGCGGTCGGGGGAAGAAGTTTTGGCCATGGTGCGGCTTCACGAACACGGCTGGGGAGCGAAGCGGATTGCGCAGGAGTTCGGCTGCGCGCGCAACACGGTGTCGTGTTGCCTCACATAATTTTGTTACCGGCTGCCTCACCAAGAATGTTACCCGCTCGCCAGACGTGTGGAATCTGAAGCGAGGTATGGCGCTAGGCTGCTGACCTCGCCGATGAGCCGCTGCACGGCTTGTTGTCGCCACGCCCTTACTCGCTTCTGCAACGTGTGAAGCTGGCGCAAGCTGTATCGTCCGGGATAACGGACCTGGAACTCGACGAGAAGCTCAAGTGCGGTCTGATCCGGACGCTCTTCAAGGCACCGTGCCATCTCTTCCCAATGGTCCTTAAAGATGTCGGGACGTCGGCCGCGCGGTTTGTCGTTGAGCCGACGATACGTCTTCGGCCCAACGACAACACCGCGCGCGCGAGCCGCTCGGCGCCACAGACTGACCCGGCGGACGAGTGTTTTGTACTGCTTGCGGGTAAACCGACCTGGAAACTGGACGCACAGCTCCTCGAAGAGCTGCGTGGCGTTGATATTGGGGAATTCCTCCAATCGGCGGCAAACGATCGGCCACACCATGCGGAGCGCCTGGACGCGGGCTTGGCCAGGCTCGGCGTAGACCGGCTTCGGCTTCTCCTGCATCTTCGCGGCTGTCGCGGCAGGAGTGGGTGGGATCACCGGTTTGAGCGCCGGCGAGGGACTCGCGATAAGGGTTTGTGTCGCGACCTTTGTAGACTTCGCAGGTAACGCGGTTTGGCCTCGATGGAGAAGGTCGGACGGATCTCGCCCGCATGCCAGGCGCTCGATAGGCTTGCTACGAACGCGGCCAGGTTGGGCGGCTCCGATGTCGCCGGTGGCGGTGTTTCGCCG
>NZ_RZSB01000315.1:0-6460 GCF_004023285.1 Mesorhizobium sp. M2A.F.Ca.ET.067.02.1.1 | reverse complement strand
GAACAGCACTGAAATGGTCGAGCGCTGGCGCGAGCGATGGGCGGGGCTTGCCAATGAGCGCCTTGCCGAACTCGACATCGACGCCCGCATCGATCATCGCAGTCTGGAAGCGCAGGGCATTGCCTTGGAGCCGCAAACCCAGATTGGAGCACCGGCCCAACGCATTGAGGGAAGCGGCCTTGACGCTGTCGACCTTGAAGCCGATCGCGCCGAGCTGCATCGTGAGATCGCGCGCAACAATGGCGCACGCATCATCGCCGACCCTTCCGTGGCGCTGGATGCCATCACGCATCAGCAATCGACCTTTACGCGAAAAGACATCGCCAAGTTTGCGCATCGCCACAGCGACGGAATCGAGCAGTTCAACGATGTAATGGGAGCCATCAGCGCAGCGCCCGACCTAGTCGAACTTGGGAGGACAGACGCGCAGAAGACCGCTTCACCACACGGCAAATGATCGAAACCGAACAGCGCCTGCATCATGCGGCGGAACGCATGGCTGCAGAGGGACAGCATGCGGTGAGTGAGCCGGTTCGTGCGACGGCTGTGGCGCATGCCAGGCAGCGCGGCCTTATTCTGTCAGGCGAGCAGAGCGATGCGCTGGAGCACATCACGGACGGCCGCGGTCTTGGTGTCGTTGTCGGTTTTGCCGGAACGGGCAAGAGTGCCATGCTGGGTGTTGCGCGCCAGGCATGGGCAGGGGCGGGCTACGAGGTTCGAGGTGCTGCACTCTCCGGCATCGCGGCCGAGAATCTCGAGAGCGGTTCCGGCATCTCTTCTCGCACCATCGCCAGCTTGGAACATGGCTGGGGGCAGGGCCGCGATCTGCTCACAGCTCGTGATGTCCTGGTGATCGACGAGGCAGGCATGGTCGGCACGCGCCAGTTGGAGCGCGTGCTCTCCCATGCCGCGGACGCTGGCGCTAAGGTCGTGCTGGTCGGCGATCCGCAGCAGTTGCAGGCGATCGAGGCCGGCGCCGCGTTCCGCTCACTCCACGAGCGTTATGGCGGCGTCGAGATCGGCCAGGTGCGCCGACAGCGCGAGGACTGGCAGCGTGATGCCACCCGCGATTTGGCAACCGGCAAGATCGGCGCTGCGATCGGCGCCTATGAGGCACAAGGCATGGTGCACCAGGCCGCGTCGCGCGATGAGGCGCGCAGCGATCTTGTCGCGCGCTGGGACCGCGATAGGCAGGCAGAGCCCCGAGCAAGCCGGATCATTCTCACCCACACTAACGACGAAGTGCGCGCGCTCAACCAGGCAGCGCGGGAGCGCATGCGCGCTGCCGCAGCTCTCGGCGATGAGGTTCAGGTGGGTGTAGAACGCGGTGCGAGAAACTTTGCGAGCGGCGACCGGTTCATGTTCCTGCGCAATGAGCGGGGGCTCGGCGTCAAGAACGGCACGCTCGGCGTTATCGAAGAGGTCACCACACAAAGCATGACGGTTCAAACCGACGACGGCAGGTCTGTGAGCTTTGACCTGAAAGACTATGCTCATATCGACCACGGCTATGCCGCGACCATTCACAAGGCCCAGGGCATGACCGTCGACCGCACCCATGTGCTGGCGACGCCAGGCATGGACGTCCATGGCAGCTACGTTGCCCTGACGCGGCATCGCGACGGGATGGACATGCATTACGGCAGCGATGACTTTGCGACCCGCGAACGGCTCCTCCGGACGCTGTCACGCGACCGCGCCAAGGACATGGTATCGGATTACGACCAGATCGACCCGGCGCAGACCTTTGCCGAGCGACGCGGGATCACCTTCCGCCAGCGTGTGGCCGAGATCGTGCGCCGGATCCTTCCGGAGAAGGTCCGCGACAGAATCGGCGGGCTGCTCGACGGGTTGGGCGCGCCTGGAGGAGCGGAGGCCGGTCAGGACCGTGGGCATCAGTCGGGAAGGGAAGACGGTCGAGCGCAAAACGGTGATGCCGCGCCTGGAAGAGAAGCTGCCGCCAGAGGAGCGCTGCGCGAGGCGGATACGCCGGTGGATCCGGAAGCGGCGTTGCGCAGCGCTCGCACGGAGGCGCTTGTGCGCCACGCGCGTGCCCTCGAAGCCGTTATCCGCACCGGAAATGCGGACGGGCAGGGGACGCCTGAGCAGATGCGTGAATTGAGAGATACGCGCGACGCTTTCGGGAGAGTTCGGCCTCATGGCTGGCGCGATGCCGAAGCGGCCTATGTCAAGAACCCTGAGCTGATCCGTGAAGCGGCGGCCGGTCGCGTCAACCGCATAGTGCTTGCTCTTCAGCTTGAAACCGAAATCCGCATTGGACCGGAAGCAGGTCCAATCGGCCGCGCCGACCGTTTCGTGGACCGCTGGCAAAAGCTCCACCGGACAAGCCAGGACCAATACCAGGCCGGTGACATGTCCGGCTACAAGTCAACGCGCTCGGCCATGTCCGCTATGGCCAAGAGCCTCGAGCGCGATCCGCAACTGGAATCACTACTCGCCAATCACAAAAAAGCGCTTGGCATCCAGGTCGAATCCGGCCGGCGGCTGGGTGTGGAACTCGGGTTCAACCACGGCATTGGCAGGGGGCGTGGCATAGGAATCTAAACTTGTTACGAAATCCGCCAGAGCCGCATCGACCTTCGAAGCTTAAACCTCCTCTGATGTTCGCCGCCAGACAGGCCATCAGGGAAGCGCTGACGCCGCAGCGGCGGAAGGGTTGGACGCCATGCCCCTGACGATAGTTTGGAACCGATGGCGCGGTAAACCACGCGCATTGCATCGAGCCCGCCGTTCCCTTGCGACGTCCACCGGGTTGCCGAGCAATGCGTTATTCGGATAGGCATTTGCCACAGCCAGTCGCTGACGATGGTTCGTATGAGGTCCGCTCTCGTGAGCCCCATTTCTTCCGCCACGTTCGACAAGGGCTCCTGTACGCTCGGCTCAAGGACCAGCCCGGCTACGTTTCGGAGCATCAAGGCTGCTCGTCGGAGCATGACCTGAGGGTCCGCCCGGGACACCTCGGCGATTTGATTGGCCGCGCATTCCAAATCGGCGGCGATGTCATAACGGCTCATGTCGGCCTCCAGCTATAGGTAGTGCTCGCCCTCCGCCCGGTGTTCAAAGCAGAGCCAGTGGGGTGCCTGCTTCGGCTGCGCAAACCCCCAGCCGGCATCCTTGGCGCAACCTTCGTGTTCCCAGATATGATGCTGGACGCCGGGCCGAGTGGCATATTCAGGTCTTTGCACTCGGATTTTGTCGCCCATATACAACAGTGAACAAAATGAGAACAAATCTGTCACGCGCCTCTTGACCGGAGCCGCTGCCGTTCCTCATTCCAGGTCATGCCCGAGCAACCCGAGAAGCGGCCTAGAGGTGCCGCATGGACACTGACGCATGCCCATGACGCGGGGCAGGTGGCGGGCATCCGCTGCGCCCGCTGCAGGGTCACGCGCTTCTACAAACCGGCAGGCTTCAGGAGGTGATCGGGAACGTCACGATTGACGAGGTACGCGAGAAGGTGCGGTGCCAAACGTGCAAGAGCAGAGAGTGGATGAGCGCCCAGCTCTTTCATCCGACCGGAGAGCAGGCGCACACCAACGGCACAGGCGGCTCGTGGAAATCAGGTGGGTAAAGCGGGTCATCTGGCGGGACGAGTAGACAAGGTTGCCGCGAATGCGCGCTGTGCGAGGCCGCTCTTTCATCGACCTATGTCTCGGCAACGGAAGCCTATCTTGCGGCCAAATGGGGCATCACGATCTAAAAGTTCAGGCGGCCGATGTCCTCGTCTGCCTTGGGCAAAGGCAGCAGCTTCCGGCGAGGAGTCGGCCGCTTGCGTTCTTCGATAGCTTTCAGGCGGGAGATCGTTTCCAGCCGTTCGCATTCCTTCCCAAGGGCATCCTCGTCCTGAGCAAGCTTGGTGCGCCTGGCTATCTCGCGCCGGAATGGCTTCCCGGATGAAACTTGCGATCGGCTCGTCCAGGGCGAGCAATTTGTCGCTGGTCGCAATTGTGCCTTCAGGCATCTTCGCTGCCAGAAGTTCGGGGAGTTTGCCGCTACGTTTGACCTTGCCACCCTTGTGCATGCCGGGGCGGATTTTCATTGGAAGGGACGGGTCTGCAAAATCTTTTCCAAGCTCCGGACAGGGGAATGGAAATTCTACTGGCAGACAAGCGCCCTCAACTACCCACCAGGTCCTCCTCGGTAAGCGCTCGGTTCTGCCGAATGCCAGGAGCGGTCATATATCCCGCCCGGGTGGGGCGACCTCTCTGGAGTTCGCCATGGGCCGGAATACCCCTTCGTTGAAGACACGCTTGGCAAAAAGCTGAGGGCCGGCACCGGCCTATCCGTCTACTGCCTCACATGCCAGCGCCGCGCCGTTCTCGACGTCACCGCGCTGGCCAGGCGGTTCGGGCCAGACCAGCCATGTTTGCACTGGGACTTGCTCAAGATCATCTTCTGCAGCGAGTGCCGTGGCGCCGGCCGGGAAGACCGCAATCTGCAGTTCACAAACTATGCCGTGACGCCAGAGCAGCGGAAGGGCTGGACGCCTTGCCCGTAACCAGCCCTATGACCTCAGTCCATCTGACGGAGGCCGTAACGCCACACCACTCGGTGAAGCAAATTGCTACTCGACCTTCACGTTGATCATGATGCTGTATGATGCGCCATCGTATGTGTGTACCGACAAGGCGACTTGATCCTGCCCCTTGAACCCCGGGCTCGATCGGTACAGCACCTTTATGCCGTCCACCTTACGGAAATTGCATTTCCATCGAATGTTGCTTTTGGTGAAATGGGGAAATGTCTTTGCATTGAGGATCGAGATCTTCCCATGGCTCGGTCCTGAAACCGCCTTCAGATCGACAGGGCCCGCGTTGGAGCAGTCTGGGTTAACACTAGCGCCGTCATAAACATTGATTTCTTTCCCCGATAGCGCTGTCCTTTCAAGGGTTTTCGTATTTCCCCACGCGGCGGCCTGGCCTGCACCAAGCCCCCAAAAAACAAGCGCAATCCCAAGAGCAGTAACGCGGTAGACCATTTTTGTTGCCCCTTCGTTTGAGGTAGATACCCCCTGGGACGGTTGTAAACGGGCCTTAGCAAAACGCCACGATCCATTTCTTCAGTGGCATCAAATGATTGTTATTTGGTCCTACGGTAATAACCGGATTCTGAGCGAGTCTTTGAAAATCGATCGATGCCCCGGAAGAAACTGGTCGTAACGTGGAGAAGCAGCGGAACGGCTGGAAGCGAGGGCTCCTCCGTCGCCGCTGGTACATCCGCAGTCGGCGACGGAGGTCGGAAGCGGCCCGGCACGCTGACGGGGTAGGCCAGTGAGCGCCGGGCCTAACCGGGGGACTTCGGCTCGCGCAAATATACTCCTCTGCCCAAATAGAAGGCACATATCCATAAGGACGACGAGGGAGTAGCCACAGCCCGTCTCATCTCGGGACCGAATTGCTGGCATCAATTTTGCAACAGCCAAATTGCTGGCAAGGGGGATACTCTTCGCATGCGATTGTCTACTCAGCCTGGGCGGAAGCCCAGGATCACCGAAATGCATATACTCGGCGCCACTCCAGATCGACGATGTTCAGATCGATGAGAACGGCGATGTGACCGTCTCGATTATTGCTGACGACATCTACTCGAAGCAATCGAAACAGCGCTATCAGATCACACTCACCGAAGCCGAGATCGGCATTCTCTTCCGTCGCGCCGAACGGTGCTTGCGAGCCTGATGCTTGCCGATAAGCCCGCCGCATGCACGATCCGCGGGGGCATGCTCGACCGCAACACACAGCGGCCCGACAGGTCCACGCGTTGGGGTGCGTTGGGTTGAACCGCCGGGCCTAGCCGACTCGGGGTGGCGTAGAGGGAGTCGGCCGATGCAGAGGTTACATTAGCAAGACTGCATGAATATCACGGTTGGTTACATTTCACCGATTTGGTAGTGTCGACCCAAGCGCAGGGATGCATGACCATCAACGACGACATAGCTCGGGTCGAACAACACATTCGCGAGATTGAGGCGCGAATAGAGCGCCAGCGCGGGACAATCACTCAGGCGGAGGAAGCTGGCTTGCCGACAGAAGGGCCACGCAATTTCCTATGGTTCCTGAGAGAGACGTTGAGCCTGAGCCGCGATCATCTGGCCCGACTGATCACCGATGAAGCCATGGCTTCCCGCAATTCTGGAAATTCAACCTGAGACACCGCGGCATGCGCGACAGTGATTTGACCGAGCGGCCTGGAAAGGGCTGGACGCCATGGGAACGCGGTCCCGGCCAGGTCAAGATTGAGGCGATCTGGTGGGACGCGAGAGCGCTTCATTTCCCCAAGCTGAATTGTAGCTGCTGGTTTTCAGGATCCGAACTCGTCGGCATCGAGCATTGGGATATCGCGGCGACAAATGGTGCATGCGCAAGCCGCTGGACGATCACCCGCCATTGCCGGAGAAGTTCAAGCGCGAGCGGGAACGCGCGCACCAGGAAGCGCTCGA
>NZ_RZSB01000314.1:0-6524 GCF_004023285.1 Mesorhizobium sp. M2A.F.Ca.ET.067.02.1.1 | reverse complement strand
ATCTGGGAGCGGGCGGTGGAACTGATCAAGCGGGCGCGGCAATGGCCGGCACTCGAAACCGCCGCGCTCGACGATGCCCGCGACGCCTTCAACCAGGCGATGCACTTGCAGCGCAGCGCCCGCACCTTACATAGGGAGCTGAAACAGGCGCAGGCGGCGCTCGATGCAGACCCTTCGGACGAAAACTTCCGGCATCTCGTCGAGATTCAAGCGCAATTCAACGATGTGCAGGCAACGGAAGCGCTGATCGAAGGGTTCGGCGTTTCATCGGGCAGGGTTGGCCGCGTCTAGGGCCGAACGCCACCCATTGGAAGTGAGTGGAAATGCGCAGCGCGTCGAATCGACGCCTCTAAGTCGGGTAATTGATTCGCTTTTTTCATGCGAATCATGCCAGAGGCGCTTGACCTTCTGGCAGATTGGCGGAATCAGGACGATTCGAAACGTTAACCGTGCCCCGGCGTCGGCGGGAAATTTGAGCGATGTGAGGTGCCGGTGACGGCTGGACAGGCAAAACGCCTGCTCCAGATATCAGGGTTAATCTGGACTTAATGCATGTCGCCCAAAAGTGAAAACCGGTTTGGGGCAAACGAGATGCAAAAAACAAAAGAGATGACGCGGTTGCCGGGCCGGTAAAAAGCATTCCGGTACGAGCACGTCCGGCGTAACCGGTCCGACAGTTTACGCGGCCTCGATATTGGGCCGCTTGGAGACGACAAAGAATGGCGACAAAGGAAAAGGAAGAGGTCGAGACCGAACGCGAAGGCGCCACCGATGGCCCTCTGCTCGACCTTTCCGACGATGCTGTCAAGAAGATGATCAAGGCCGCGAAGAAACGCGGCTATGTCACGCTCGACGAATTGAACGCGGTGCTGCCCTCGGAAGAGACGGATCCGGACCGCATCGAAGACATCAATGCGATGCTCAGCGACATGGGCATCAACGTCGTCGAGGATGACGAGCAGGGCGAAGAGGCCGAGGCCGAGCCCGCCGGCGACAGCGAGGAAGACGCCAACGAGCTTGCCGAGCAGACCGGCACCGCCGTTGCCGCCACGACCACCAAGAAAGAGCCGACCGATCGCACCGACGATCCGGTGCGCATGTACCTGCGCGAGATGGGCTCGGTCGAGCTTCTGTCGCGCGAGGGCGAAATCGCCATCGCCAAGCGTATCGAGGCCGGCCGCGAAACGATGATCGCGGGGCTGTGCGAAAGCCCGCTGACCTTCCAGGCCATCATCATCTGGCGCGACGAGCTCAACGAATCGAAGATCCTGCTGCGCGAGATCATCGACCTCGAGGCGACCTATGCCGGCCCGGAGGCCAAGCAGGCACCGGTGGTCGAACGTGTCGAGGAATCGCCCAAGCCGGACGAGAAGCCGCGCGGCCGCGCGGCGGCACGCGAGGAAGAAGACGACATCACCAATGTCGGCGGAGACACGCGCGGGCTGGAGGAAGAGGAAGACGACGAGGACGAGGCCAGCCTGTCGCTGGCCGCGATGGAAGCGGAACTGCGCCCGCAGGTGATGGAGACGCTCGACGTCATCGCCGACACCTACAAGAAGCTGCGCAAGCTGCAGGACCAGCAGGTCGAGAATCGTCTCGCCGCCGCCGGCACGCTGTCGCCCAGCCAGGACCGCAGGCTCAAGGAGCTGAAGGACCAGCTGATTAAGGCGGTGAAGTCGCTGTCGCTCAACGCGGCGCGCATCGAGGCGCTGGTCGAGCAGCTCTACGACATCAACAAGCGCCTGGTGCAGAACGAGGGCAAGCTTCTGCGGCTCGCCGAGAGCTATGGCGTGCGCCGCGAGGAATTCCTCAAGGAATATCAGGGCTCGGAGCTCGATCCGAACTGGACCCGCTCGATCGCCAATTTGACTTCGCGCGGTTGGAAGGAATTCACCAAGAACGAGAAGGACACGATCAAGGAGCTGCGCGCCGAGATCCAGAACCTCGCCACCGAAACGGCGATCTCGATCCTGGAATTCCGCAAGATCGTGAACCAGGTGCAGAAGGGCGAGCGCGAGGCCGCGATCGCCAAGAAGGAAATGGTCGAGGCGAACCTGCGTCTCGTCATCTCCATCGCCAAGAAATATACCAACCGCGGCCTGCAGTTCCTGGACCTCATCCAGGAAGGCAATATCGGCTTGATGAAGGCGGTCGATAAGTTCGAATACCGTCGCGGCTACAAGTTCTCGACCTACGCCACCTGGTGGATACGGCAGGCCATCACCCGCTCGATTGCCGACCAGGCGCGCACCATCCGCATTCCGGTGCACATGATCGAGACGATCAACAAGATCGTTCGCACCTCGCGCCAGATGCTGCACGAGATCGGCCGCGAGCCGACGCCGGAGGAACTGGCGGAAAAGCTCGCCATGCCGCTGGAAAAGGTACGCAAGGTGCTGAAGATCGCCAAGGAGCCGATCTCGCTCGAAACGCCTGTGGGCGACGAGGAGGATTCGCATCTCGGCGACTTTATCGAGGACAAGATGGCGATCCTGCCGATCGACGCCGCGATCCAGGCCAATCTGCGCGAGACGACGACGCGGGTGCTTGCCTCGCTGACGCCGCGCGAGGAGCGCGTGCTGCGCATGCGCTTCGGCATCGGCATGAACACCGACCACACCCTGGAGGAAGTCGGCCAGCAGTTCTCGGTGACGCGCGAACGCATCCGCCAGATCGAAGCCAAGGCGCTGCGCAAGCTCAAGCATCCGAGCCGGTCGCGCAAGCTCAGAAGCTTCCTCGACAGCTGATCCGCAGGTCAGACAAGCAAATCCAAAGGGCGCCTCGGGCGCCCTTTGGCGTTTCCGGCCCCTTTCATGCCGCCTTGCCGCACCTGCCCGACAGGAGGATAATTCCGTTGTCGGATGCATTTGTGGGCGACAAGCCGGATGCCCGCCCCGGCGCCGGTCGTACGGCGTCGCGCTCCGTGGCTCCCGGGGGAGGTATGCCATGACAACCTACATCGTGCTTATCAACTGGACCGAGCTGGGCGCCAGGAATGTGCGGGAGTCGCCAAAGCGGCTCGATGCCGCCAAGAAGCTGCTGGGCGAAATGGGCGGATCGTTCAAGTCTTTCTACCTGACGATGGGCGAATGCGACATGGTCGCCATCGTCGAGGCACCGGACGATGCGGTGCTCGCCCGCTTCGCGCTGCTGCTGTCGTCCGGCGGTAACGTCAAGACGCGGACGATGAAGGCGTTCCCGGAATTCGCCTATCGCGAGATCATCAGTTCGCTGGGGTAGGCGGCTGAAGCCGGGACCGGCGCGGCTGTTGCGAAGCCGCGCCACATTCCCGATAGTCGCGCCATGCCCAAGCCTTTGCTGACCGTCTGGTACAACACACGCTGCCCGGTATGCGATGCCGGCATCAGCCGCCAGAAGCGGCGGCTGATCGAGGCGGTCAAGGCGGGCAGTGTCGCATTCCGCGACATCAATTTCGAACCTGAAGCCCTTTCGGCCTTCGGCGCCTCGCTCGAGGACATCCGGCGGCGCCTGCACGCGACCGATAGCGAAGGCCAGCTGCTGGTCGGCGCCGACGTGGTGATCGCGGTCTGGCGGCTTACGCCGGGCGAGGGGTGGCTGGCGAGCTTGTTCGGCAATGTGGCAACGCTGCCGCTGACGCGCATCGCCTATGACCGTTTCGCGGACCTTCTCTACGCCTGGAACCGTCTTAAGGGCCGCTGGTAGGCGGAATGCCATAGGCTTGGCGCCTCCTGCGATACATCGTAAGATATATCTTGACTCGACGAGGAGTGTGCCTTACTTAAGATGTATCGTAAGATATAACTCAAGGAGTAATTCATGCACAGGCACGATCAATCCGGGCATCATTTCGGCGAGCGAATGTTCATGCATATGGCCGGCAAGTTCGGCGGCCGCGGTGGCGGCGGCTTTGGTCCGTTTGGGGGCAGGGGCGGCGGGCGCGGCGGCCCGGGCGACATGTTCCGCGCCGGCCGGATGCTCGCCGACGGCGATCTCAAGCTGATCACGCTGTCGCTCTTGGCCGATGCGCCGCGCCATGGCTACGATATCATCAAGGCGCTGGAAGAGCGCACCAGCGGCGTCTACAGCCCGAGCCCGGGCGTGGTCTATCCGACGCTGACCTTCCTGGAAGAGGCGGGTTATGCGGTGTCGTCCAGCGAAGGCAACAAGAAGGTGTTTTCCATCACCGAGGCCGGCAGGGCGCATTTCGAGGAGAACCGCGAGATGATTGACGGCGTGCTCGACCATCTCGAGCGCTTCGGCCGCAAGATGGCCGCGGCGCGCGAATGGTTCGGCTGGGGCGACGACAAGGATGAGGGGCGCCGCGGCCGTTCGGAAAAGCGCGACCAGTTCCACGCGCTGCGACATCGTCTGCGCGCCGCGCTCGGCGACATCGCCGACGCGCCGGAAGACAAGCAGGCCGAGGCGATCAGCATCCTCGAAGACGCCGCCGAGGCGATCGAGGCGCTGGCGCGGCGCTAAGCCATTTTCATAAGAGCAGCCAAAAAGCCCGGAGCGATCCGGGCTTTTTGCATTCAGTCAGCGATCGATAGAGCAAGGACTATTCCTTGCCGACATATTCGCTGATCAGCTTCTCGTTGCGCGCCTTCTCGATCTTGGCGGTGGTCTCGGCCGCGATCCGCTCGTCGGTGCGATATTTGACCAGGTTCACCAGGCTGCCAGTAAGCAGGAGGACGCCCATCGCCCAGTAGCCCTTGGTCGAAAGGTCGACAGGCGCCAGCCACAGCGACAGGCCGAGCATGAAATAGGCGGCGCCCACCGACACGGTGTTGAACAGGATATAGGTCTGATTGCCGTTCATCGTATTGCTCCTTGGAATTTGATCTGTTTTTCGGAAAGCGGGTTCAGTTCAGGGATTTGAGGCGCGCCAGGACGTCCTCGGCGCGCACCTTGGTGGCCGGTCCATGGCCTGCCTCAGCGAGGCGCTCGCGGATCGCCTCGTGGCGCAACTCGCCATCGATCTCGTCGAGAATGCCGGCCTCCTCGAACGGGTCACTGCTGTCCTTGATGCGGGCCAGCAGTTCCTCCGCCTCGTTGATGCTCGCCGTGCGGCCGATCGAACGGTTGAGGCGCGACTGCGCCTTTCGCTCGGCATCGATTGCTCGGGCCGAGATCATGCCCTGGCTGAGGCCGATGATGCGGCGATGCGCCTGTTCGACGGACAGGCGCATCCGCAAGGTCTTCTCGCCCAGGCTCTTCACGGTGGCGCGGCGCACCTCGCGCTCGTTCTCGAGCTCCGCGATCGCGGAGGCGCCGCCTTCTGCAAGCGCCTGGTTGTTGGCGGAAAGCGCGCTCAGCGTGCGGGTTTCCAGATCGGCGATGCGGCGGTCGAGCTGGTCGAGGCTGGTCTGCTCGGCACGCCGGCGCACGATCAGCGAGGCAAGCGTCTGCTTGGCGGCGGCGAGGCCCGCCTCCGCGTCGCGGATGCGCTGCGCCACAAGGTCGATGGCGAAACGGTCCTTCAGATTGTCCTCGGCCCGGGCGCTGGCGCCGTCCAGCAATGTCTTGATCAGGCTAAGCATTAGGTCTTCTCCCTGTTGATGTGAACTTTGTTCACGAAGCCAACATAACAGGAAATGAACATTGTTCAAGAACAATGTTGAACGCTGTTCATGGGCCGTGGGACATGGTAAACGCAGGCAGACAGGCTGAACGTGGCAGGCCGGCCACCTCACAGAGCGACAGGAAAGAGCATGGCGCTGGACAAGGAAGAAATGAGCGAGAAGGTGCTCGCCATCGCCGAGGCACTGCTCAATGAGGGCGGCGCCGAGAACCTGAAAGCGCGCACCATAGCCGAGCAGGCCGGCATTTCGGTTGGATCGGTCTACAACCTCTTTGCCGATCTCGACGAGGTGCACCGGGCCGTCAACATGCGGCTGCTCGACCGGCTCGGCGCGACAGGCCTCGCGGCCATGGCCGATCTCGAAAGGCAAGGGGTGACCGATGTCCAGCACCGCGTCCTAGCGATGGCGGCGGCCTATGTGCGCTTCGTCGAGGCGCATCCCGGCAGTTGGCCGGCGGTGCTTGCCTTCAACCGCCGCCGCGCGACGCGGCCGGGCCCCGATGCCTATGACGCGCTGCTCGACGCGCTCTTCGACATCGTCGCCGGCGTGCTCAAAGCAGGCGATTTCGGCCTCGACGACAACCGCCGCGCGCTTGCGGCCCGGACCTTGTGGTCAAGCGTGCATGGCATCGTGACCAGCGGCTATGTGGCCAATTCCAACAGCCGGCAGGCCGAGGAGATCTGGAATCAGATCGAGCTGCTGGTCGGCGTTTTCGTCAAGGGACTGGAACATGGCGGCGCATTCGCGCATGCTGAGACAAAGTCTGATTAAACAGGGCGCTGCGGATCTTCGACGCCCGCGTAAAATGGAGTGTCAAAAAATGTCTGTTCTGAAAAAGCTTTTCGGCGGCGGCAGCAGTGAGGCACCGGAGACCGGCAGCGCCAAGCCGGCCAAGCAGGTCGAGCACAAGGGATTCCTGATCAGCGCGACGCCCTACAAGGCCGAGGGCCAATACCAGAC
>NZ_RZSB01000313.1:0-6539 GCF_004023285.1 Mesorhizobium sp. M2A.F.Ca.ET.067.02.1.1 | reverse complement strand
GTGCCGAGATTGATCAGCATGACGCCGACCTTGCCCTGCTTCACCGCCGGGTGGCCGGCAGGCAGCGGACCAGCGGTCTTCGCGGTCTTGACATCGGTGGGGCTTGCAAGCGTCATCAACGGTCTCTGGTAGCGGCGCGGAAACTAGCGATGCCCTGCCGGTTTTCAATGCCGCGTCTGGCCGCACCTTACCGTGTTTGGCACCGGAAAAGGAACACCCGCCCGTTTCCGGGCGGGTGCCATGAATTCCGGGCTGCCGCTTACTTCGCCGCCGGCGGAATGGTCAGCGTCGCGCCAAGCGGCAGGCGACGCGGCTTAAAGTCCTTGTTGGCCTCGGAGATGAGCTTCCACTTGGTGGCGTCGCCATAGGCTTTCCTGGCCAGGTCCCAATAGGTATCGCCGGCGGCGATGGTATGGCTGGTTTCCGCCGGCTTGGTTTCAGCGCGTTTGGCCGGCTCGCCGGCGGGAGCAGGGGTCGCCGGCGCAGCCTCGGCAGGCTTTGCCGGTTCCGCGGTCGGCGCCGTCTCAGCGGGAACCGCCGGCGCCGTGCCGGCAATGTCGCTGGAGCCGGAAGGCATAGCCGGCATGGCAGGCTCAGCGTTCGCCGGAGCGGTCTCGGCCGGCTTTGCCGCCTCGGCCGCAGGCGCCTGGGCGGTTTCGGCAGGCTTTGCCGGTTCCGCGGGCTTGGCCGGCTCGGCCGCCGTCGTTGCCGCAATCTCGGTGATGCGGCCGTCGAGCTTCGGCGTGTAAGGCCGATGCGCGCCCAGATAGTCGGCCACCACTTGCTCGAGGCCTGGGCCGTAGTCATAGGCATCCGTGGCCTTCTCGGCGAAAACCTTGTAGCCGTCGCCGCCCTGCCGGACATAGTTGTTGGTGGCGACCAGATACTGCTTGTCGGGATTGATCGGCGCCCAGGCGCCGTTCTCCATCACCTCGACCGATTTGACGCGGCCGGCGTTGGGCGCGACCGACTTGTCGAAGGAATATTTCAGCCCGGCGACCTGCGGGAAGCGGCCAGCGCCGTCCTCGACCTGGCTGAGACCGCTTTCGAGGCCCGCGACAAGGTCCTTGCCGGAGATCTTGAAGGTGGCCAGCGTGTTCTGGAACGGCAGCACGGTCAGCACCTCGCCCATGGTCACCGTGCCCTGGTCGATCGAGGCGCGCAGGCCGCCGCCGTTCGAGATGACGATTTCGACGCCCTGGCCTTTGGTGCGGTCGAGGATGGCGTCGGAGACAAGATTGCCCATCTCGCATTCGCGCGCGCGGCAATTCTCGCGGCTGCCATCGATCGCCTTGGTGGTCTCGGCCACTTCCTTGTTCTTCAGCGCCTCGATCGGCGCGCCGAGCTCCTTGATGCGGGCAAGGACAGCGGGATCGGGCGTGATCGACTTGTCGAGATAGATCGGCGCGCCGCTGGCCTCCTTGACGTTGCCATTGTCGTCGAACACGACCTTGAACTCGCCGAGATATTTCGAATAGGACGCCGCCTGCACCACCGGCACCTTGGAACCGTCCGGGTTATCGGCCATGGTCGGGTAGGGGCCTTCGGCCTTCGGGTCGGTGTTGGACAGGAGCGTGTGGCTGTGGCCGCCGACCACCACGTCGATCCCCGGGATCTTGGCGATCACGTCGCGTTCTCGCCTGTAGCCGATGTGGGTGACCGCGATGATCTTGTTGATGCCTTGCGCCTTGAGCTTCTCGACGTCGGCCGTGATCGATTTGACGTCATCGGCGATGGCGATGTTCGGGCCGGGCGAGGCGAGTTCCGGCGTGTCGTTGGTGACGGCGCCGATGATGCCGATCTTCTGGCCGCCGACCTCGACGACGATCGAGGACTTGATCTTGCCCGACGCGCCGGACTTGTCGTTGGGCATGACATTCGCGCTGACGATCGGAAACTTAGCCTTGTCGAGGTAAGGCACCAGTGCTGTCTCGCCGTCGTCGAATTCGTGGTTGCCGAGCGTCACCGCGTCGGGCTTGATCTGATTGAGGAACTCCTCCTCTACTGCACCCTTGTAAGTGGTGTAGAAGAGCGAGCCCTGGAAGCTGTCGCCGGCATTGAGCAGCAGCACGTTCTGCCCTTCGAGCTTCTTGCGCTCCCCAGCGATCGCGGTGATCAGCCGGCCGGCGCCGCCGATGCATTCGCCCTTGGTCTCCTCTTCGGCGGAACAGGTCGACTCGTATTTGTTGTTGCCTTCGATGCGGCTGTGCCAGTCGTTGAAATGCAGGATGTTCAGCGTGTAGTCGGCAAAGGACACGCCGGCCGACAGGCCAAGCGTCGAAGCGGAAAGGGCTAGGATGGCGGCAATCTTCTTCATCTTCGTCTCCCGGATAAGCTGACTTCGACAGTGCTTAACGCCTTCGCTTGACTGGAAAATAACAGTCAGCCTCGGGTCATGTTCACATCGGGTCCCGGCCGATGCAAGCACAAATCGGGGAGATGTTTGCCGGCACAAAAAAGGACGGCGGTTTGCGCCGCCGTCCTTTTTGGATGGATGTCTGCGAGCCTCAGGCCCGGCGCGTCAGCACGAAATTCTGGCCGCTGGCGCTGGTGCAGTTGAGCTGGCTGATCGAGACCATCAGGCAGTTGAAGCTGACCGGCGTCTGGCGGATCAGCGAGGTGCCGTGGATCTCGACCGAGGTCGGTCCGGTCAAGGTGTAGCTGCCTTCCGACAGCTTCTGGCCGGTGTCAGTGGCAACGGTGGTGAAGCTGCCAGCCGCGAAGGTCGACAGGCCGGTGCCCTTGGCGTCGATCCAGTTGCCCTCGACGCCCTTCGGCGCAGCTGCGCCCGGTGGTTCCGATGGGCCGGTGGTGGTGCAGGCGGCCGCAGCCAGCAGGCTTGCCGCGGCGCCTGCCGAAAGCAGTTTGCGCGCAATGGTCATTCTTGAAAATCCTCTCCTCAGTCCGCACCCTCTCAATCGCCCGATTTCCGGGCGATTGCAAGGCGCTGCCACTGGTCAGTCCCGGCTCTATCGGACCAGAATGTTGCGGAACTGCCACGGGTCGTCCTTGTCCAGGTCCTCTGGGAAGAGGCCCGGGCGGTTGTCCAGAGGAGTCCAGTCGGTATAGTAGCCCCTGACCGGCCCGAGATAAGGCGACTGCACTTCGAGGCAGCGCCGGTAGTCCATCTCGTCGGCTTCCACGATGCCGGCCGCCGGGTTCTCAAGCGCCCAGACCATGCCGGCGAGCACCGCCGAGGTGACCTGCAAGCCGGTGGCGTTCTGGTAGGGGGCGAGCTTGCGCGCCTCGGCCAGCGACAATTGCGAGCCGTACCAGTAGGCGTTCTTGTCGTGGCCGTAGAGCAGCACGCCGAGCTCGTCGACGCCGTCGACCAGTTCGTTCTCGTCAAGCACGTGGTGGACCGGCTGCGGCTTGCCGGCGGCGCCGAACATCTCGTCCAGCGACAGCAAGGCGTCGTTGCAGGGATGGTAGGCGTAATGGCAGGTCGGACGATATTGGACCTTGCCCTTCTTCGAACGCACGGTGAAGAAGTCGGCGATCGAGATCGACTCGTTATGGGTCACCAGCAGGCCGTATTGCGCGCCCGGCGTCGGGCACCAGCTGCGAACGCGCGTGTTGGCGCCGGGCTGCTCCAGATAGATCGCCGCCTTGGAGCCATGCTTGTGCTTCTTGCCATTCTTCGGCATCCAGTTTTCATGCGTGCCCCAGCCGAGCTCGGCCGGCTGCAGGCCTTCCGAGATGAAGCCTTCGACCGACCAGGTGTTCCAGAACACATTCATCGGCTTTGGCTTCTTGGTGCGCTGGGTGTCGCGCTCGGCGATGTGGATACCCTTGACGCCGGCCTTCTTCATCAGCCTGGCCCAGCCCTCGCGATCTTCCTGGGCGGGCTCCGAAAACTCGAGCCCGAGATCGGTGGCAAGGTTAACCAGCGCCTTCTTGACGAACCACGAGACCATGCCGGGATTGGCGCCGCAGGTGGAGACCGCCGTCGGGCCGCCGGGCTTGTCCTGCTTTTCCTTGATCATCGCCTCGCGCAGCGCGTAGTTGGTGCGGCTGGCATTGTCGGCCTCGGCGTCGAAATAGAACCCCAGCCACGGCTCGACGACGGTGTCGATGTAAAGCACGCCGAGCTTGCGGCACAATTTCATCAGGTCGACCGAACCGGTGTCGACCGACAGGTTGACGCAAAAGCCCTGGCCGCCGCCATTGGTCAGAAGCGGCGTCAGCAGCTTCTTGTAATTCTTCTCGGTCACAGCGTCCTGCATGAAGGCGATGCCGCGCTCGTCAAGCAGCTTGCGGTCGGTGTCGAGAGGGTCGATGACCGTCATGCGCGACTTGTCGAACTTGAAATGGCGTTCGATCAGCGGCAGCGTTCCCCGCCCGATCGAGCCGAAGCCGATCATCACGACGGGACCGGTGATTTCACCGTAAACGGGCCAGTTTTCATTCGCCATTTTTTCGCACACTCCTTCAAACACGCGCAAAACCGGGCGCCTTTGGCCCGACGGCCAAGCGCTACACCACAGATCATTGTCATAAACCAGCGAAAAGCGCCAACCGCCGGCTAGGCCGTTCTGGGCGTGTGGTTAAGCCGATCCGGCCATGCGGCCGAGGAGTGCAACCAGCCGGTCGCGGTCGGCAGTCAGCCCCTTATAGTCGAGCTGTTGCTGGTCGAGGGCCAGGAGCTGCTCCGCGAAGGAGGCCGCCAATGTCGCCCGGTCCGGATGGTCAGCGAGCAGCTTAAGCGGATCGAGGTGGATGCGGATGGTGAAGAGGATGTCGCGCGACACTGGAAGCTTGCGCAGCGTCTGGCGTTCGACGCGGATGAAGGCGTGGGCGTTGACGTCGCCGTCCGGAAAGCGGCTCGGGCGGTTCGTGGCGCGGTCGATGCGCTCGACATTGGAAAGCGGATGGTACAGCCTGTCATCGGCCTGGATCGACCAGTTGAAGCGCTCGACCGCCTGGCCCTGCAGGCCGTCGAACATGCGGTTGATGAGCTCAGCCGGCCGCGTGCCTGGTCCGAAGCCGGGTACCGGTTCGTGGATCTCCTGCAGCGGCTTGCCGAATTTTTCCCGCAGCGACCAGGATGAAGGAAAGCATAGCGAGCCGGCAGCGAGCCGCCAGCCGCGCTCGTCGCGGCGCATCAGGATCAGGTCTTCCTGGACGAGCAGCGAGGCCTTTGCCAGCGGTGCCTCGCGCAAGGCAGGAGGCAGCCGGTCGGTTATACCCTCGAACCCGGCCGGCTCGACACCGGCTCCGTTGCGGTGGTGGGTTACGGGATGCGCGGCTTCGAGATGGGCGACGAGCAGGTCGAGCACTTCGCGCTGAGCGTCACGGGTGCCGTCTTCCTCGACAAAGACCCTTTCCGGGATTTCCGCGTAGAGCCGCTGCTTTTCGGCGAGATGGGGCAGCAGGAACTCGTCGACCTCGATCCAGCGGTCGAAATCGAGCGGCTTCAGCCCGATGCTGAAGAGCTTCGAGGACCCGTCATAGGGCGTATGGGTCGGGCGGCGGATGCCTGTTTGGGTGTTATCCAGTTTGTGTCTCCAGCGTGGTCAGCCAAGCCGCGCCGGGATCAGCCCGCGCAGCGAGTTGCCGACGAAGATCGCCTTCGCCGCCTTCAGATCGTCGAAGCTGTAGATCGCTTCCTCGGCGCGGCCTTCGTCCAGAAGCTCGCCGCGCAATATTCCAGGCAAAAGGCCGCAGTCGAGGCGGGGCGTGGCGAGCGGACCGTTGCCCAAATCGGCGAAGAGATTGGTGATCGTGCCCTCACAGATCTCGCCGCGCTCGTTGGCTAAAAGCACTTCGTCGGCGCGCGTGGCGAGATATTCCGCGCGGGCATGCGTGTAGACCTGACGCAGGCTGATCTTGTGGCGCAGCATCGTGTTGGTGGAATCGAGACGGATTCGCGCCAACTGCAGCCGCCAGACCTTGTCCACGGGCAGCGGTTCATAGGCTTGAGCGGCAGCCGTCACTTCGCCATTGCGCCGCAAGGCAAGGCGCACGCGCAAGGCAATCCCGTGTCCGTTGACGGTGTTCGACAGCACTTCGCCGATCCGTTCGGGATCGCAGGCGAAGCCGAGCTCGGCGGCGGACGCATAAAGCCTGGCGAGATGGCGCTCGAACCGCAGGAAGCCTGAACCCGGCTCCCAGCGCATGGTCTCGATCAGCTCGAAGCCGGCACCGTTCCCGTCGCGAAGCGCGCTTTCAACAGACACTCCCGATACTCCTCCTCGGCGGTGGAATCGAAGACGACGCCGCCGCCGACATTGTAGACGGCCTCGCCGTCGGCAAAGAGCGAGATGGTGCGGATCGCTACCGAAAAACGCATCCTGCCGCCCGGCGCGATCCAGCCGATGGCGCCGCAATAGACGTCGCGCGGCGCGTCTTCCAGCTCGTGCAGGATTTCCATGGCGCGGATTTTTGGCGCGCCGGTGATCGAGCCGCAAGGAAACAGCGCGGCGAAGACCTGGCGGATGCCGATGTCCGGCAGAAGCTTCGCCCGCACGCGGCTCACCATCTGGTGCACCGTCGGATAGGACTCGATACGGAACAGTTCCGGCACGTCCAGCGTACCC
>NZ_RZSB01000312.1:0-6540 GCF_004023285.1 Mesorhizobium sp. M2A.F.Ca.ET.067.02.1.1 | reverse complement strand
ATCTCGGCTATTCGCGCGACATAGCGGCAAACGCGGTCGCGGCGGCGCTGAAATCGGCCGGCGACGGAGCGGATGCCTCGAAGTTGATCCGTTTCGGGCTCAAGGAACTGGCGCGGTGATGCAGCGCTTGTCCCGCCAGCGGTCCTATGCCAGGAAGGCGGCATGAGCCTTTCGCCCCGCCTCATTGCCCCCGACAAGCGCGGCGAGGATGCCGACCAGACGCTGCGGCCGCAGTCGCTCGACGAGTTCGTCGGCCAGGCTGCGGTGCGCGCCAATCTCAAGGTCTTCGTCGACGCCGCCAAGGGTCGCGGCGAGGCGCTCGACCATGTGCTTTTCGTCGGCCCTCCGGGGCTCGGCAAGACGACGCTGGCGCAGATCATGGCGCGCGAGCTCGGCGTCAATTTCCGCTCGACCTCCGGCCCGGTCATCGCCAAGGCCGGCGACCTTGCCGCGCTGCTCACCAATCTCGAGGAACGCGACGTCCTCTTCATTGACGAGATCCACCGCCTCAATCCGGCGGTCGAGGAAATCCTCTATCCGGCGATGGAGGATTTCCAGCTCGACCTGATCATCGGCGAGGGGCCGGCGGCGCGCTCGGTCAAGATCGACCTTGCCCGCTTCACCTTGGTCGCGGCGACAACCCGGCTCGGGCTCTTGACCAATCCACTGCGCGACCGCTTCGGCATTCCGGTGCGGCTCAATTTCTACACGGTCGAGGAGCTGGAGCAGATCGTGCGCCGCGGCGCCCGGATACTCTCGATGCCACTCGGCGACGACGGGGCGGTGGAGATCGCGCGTCGCGCGCGCGGCACGCCTCGCATCGCCGGCCGGCTCTTGCGCCGGGTGCGTGACTTCGCCAGCGTCGCGGGCGCCGCGCATGTCGACAGGAAGATCGCGGACGAGGCGTTGACCAGGCTGGAAGTCGACGCGCTCGGCCTCGACGCGCTCGACCGCCGCTATCTGTCGATGATCGCGCGCAATTTCGGCGGCGGGCCGGTCGGCATCGAGACGATCGCGGCCGGGCTCTCCGAGCCGCGCGACGCGATCGAGGACATCATCGAGCCCTATCTCATCCAGCAGGGTTTCATCCAGCGCACGCCGCGCGGGCGCGTGCTGACCGCCAATGCCTGGCGGCATCTGGGGCTCGACCCGCCAAAGGATATCGCGCAGCAGCAGATCGGCCTGTTCCAGGAAGAGTAACGCAGATTTGTTCGCCGCTCGGCCAAGCAAGGGCCGATCTGCGCATAATCTGCGCGCCTTGGCCCAGCTGAGGGCGCAATTGCCGGCTCTAAGGCAGCTTCCTGACAAATCCCAAGGGGCTCGGGCCGATCCATGATCACCAGACGCGGTTTCCTGCGCCTTGTCGGCGGCTCGGCCTTCGCCATGGTGTCGCTCGGCGCCTACGCGGTCGGCATAGAGCCGATGCTGCTCACCCATGTGAAGCGCTACGCGCTGACGCCGCCGCATTGGCCAGTCGGCCTCAAGCTGCGCGTCGTGGCGCTCGCCGACATCCATGCCTGCCGGCCCTGGATGACGCCGGAGCGGATCGCAGGGCTTGCCGAGCAGGCCAATGCGCTGCAGCCGGACGTCATCGTCATGCTTGGCGATTACCCTGCCGGAACCCGCATGGTGACCGGCTGGGTGAAGGCATCCGAATGGGCGCCGGCGCTCTCCGCGCTGAAGGCGCCGCTCGGCGTGTTCTCGATCCTCGGCAATCACGACTGGTGGGAGGATCGCTCGGCCCAGGCGGCTGGGGCAGGGCCGACAATTTCCCGTAAGGCGCTGGAGGCCGTCGGTATTCCGGTGCTGGAGAACGACGCCGTGCGCCTGGAAAAGGACGGCAAAGGCTTCTGGATTGCCGGGCTGGCCGACCAGATTGCGCTCTTGCCGGACAGGGCAAAGGGCCGCGAGGGGCTTACCGGCCTCGACGATCTTCCCGGCACGCTGGCCAAGGTCGGCGACAGGGATCCGATCATCCTGCTCGCGCATGAGCCGGACATTTTTCCAAAGGTGCCCTGGCGGGTTTCGCTGACGCTGTCCGGACACACGCATGGCGGACAGGTGCGGCTGTTGGGCTATTCGCCGGTCGTGCCTTCGGCCTATGGCAATCGCTATGCCTACGGCCATGTCGTCGAGAACGACCGCAACCTGATTGTCTCGGGCGGTCTCGGCTTCAGCATTGCGCCGATCCGTTTCGGCGTGCGGCCGGAGATATTGCAGATCGACCTAGGATAGTTCGCTTCCCGCGCGTTCAGCGAGGCGACCTGATCACATCCATCACATTGGGTTCCGCCTTCTCGCCGTCGAACGCGTCGACGACGCCGAAGGCGCCGCCATAGCTCCACACCGACCAGGAGAACCCATGCGCCTCGGCGCGGCCGATCATGTCGCGCACATAGGCGGCGCGGTACGCCGCCGGCATGACGAAGCCGTTGCCATATTCCTTGCGGATCATGCCGAATTCGCCGAGCGTGATATCCTGCGGCCTGACGCCGTTGGCCTTCGCCCAGGCATCGACCGTCCTGAACGGCGCATCCATGACGGCGGCCAGCTTTTCGGGACTGTCCATCGCTGCCACCTGTTCGTCGAGATAGGCGAGCATGCCGCTCTGCCGCGCCCAGGGCGCCTCGGCCCTGATCCGGTCGCGGATCGTGTCCAGCGTCAGGTCCAACTGCGCCTTCGGAACGGCTGTGAGCGGATAGGGCAGGCCGGTGACGTATTGGATGAAATCGCCGGCCCAGGTCGCGCCCTGGTGTGTCAGAAGGAACGGGTCGTAGGAATGGAAGGTCCAGATGATGTTGTCGTCGGGGATCGTCCCGGGGTCGATCCTGGCCAGGGACTCCGCGTTTGAATAGCAGCCGCCGGTCAGGATCAGCGTGAGCCTGGTGGCGGAAGCTCGCGCGGCCGCGAACAGCTTTTTCTGGCGGTCAGGCCAAAGGTTGGTGCCGTTCGCGTCGCAATCGACGATCGGCTCGTTCATCAGCTCCAGCGCGACCTGCTTCGGATCTTCCCGGGCCAGCGTCTTTGCCATGTTGCGCACGACCTCGGCATAGGCGTCGAAGACGGCCGGGTCGTCCATCACTTGCCCCATGCCGATCTTGCGGTTGCCGCCAGCGGGGATCAGATGCAGGTCGACGATCACCTTCAGGCCGGCGCGGTTGATCATGCGCGCCGAGTCGAGCACGCTGGCATAGAGGTCGTCGCGAAGCGCCGCGGTCCGATCCGAGAGAAAGGGGGAGGGATCGACCGGCATGCGCAGGAAATCGAGACCGGCATCCTTGAGCGCCTTGAGGTCGTCCTGCTTGAGAAATTTGCGCCACTCCGGATAAGGCAGGATCGCCCGGCGATCGCCCCATTTGTCCTCGCTGGGCCAGGTGACCCACTGATCGAGATTGAGGCCGCGTTTCATCGAGAACGTCGCCGCCCCGGCCGGCAAAGCCAGCGCGCCGAGCGCAAGCAGCGCCGCCATCAAGCCCTTGATCATCGTGCCCAACAGTGCCATCCCGCCTAAAGCCCGAGGGCTTTAGCTGCCTGTTCGGGCCGAAAAAGGAAAGCGCGATGGACGATCATGGTGAATCGGCGGCGCTCAGCGCCGGGCTTTCCGGTGCGCTGACGGATTTCGGCCACCGGCTGATGGCCAGGGTCTACTACGCCGACACCGATTTCTCCGGCGTCGTCTATCATGCGCGCTATCTCGAGTTCCTCGAACGCGGCCGCTCCGACTATCTGCGGCTGACCGGCGTCCACCACACCGAGCTTCTCGACGGCAAGCATGGCGAGCGGATCGTCTGGGTGGTGCGGCGCATGGAAATCGACTTCCGCTCGCCGGCCCGCATGGACGACATCCTGACCATCGACACGCGCACCGACGACATCTCCGGCGCCCGCATCTTCATGGGCCAGCAACTGAAGCGCGGCGGCGAGGTGCTGGTCGAGGCGAAAGTCGAGGCGGCGATCGTCGGCGAAAGCGGGCGCCCGAAACGGTTTCCAAGGGAGTGGATTGCCGCCTTCATGCCTCGGGTACGCTGATATTCAGGTGATGCCGGCCTGCGAATGATGGCTTCCTGCGCTTCCGGTGCTCACGTAGTTTCTAACTGCCGCACGTCCTTATCGGAAAACCGGAGACCACTTTTCCGGGACATGCCGAAGTACGCTCCGCTCCGGTTCTCGGAAGCCATCGTTCTCGGCTCGGCCTGACCTGAATCTCAGCATACCCTTGCGGCGGCGCTTGTTGATTGGTCGCCTGCCAAGCGCGGCAATGCGCCGCGCCTGACATCCTAACCCATCCTTAACCATAACGGTTCATGAAGGAATTGGTGAAGATTGGCGCAATTCGTGCGCCTTCCTTTCACCAATATTTGCCTCGAAAAGGCCGCGAAACGGTGCATTCGGGGCGTGTCCCGCAAGCTTCACGCTTCGCGCGATCGGACCAAAGGGATGCCCATGGGCCAGCCGCCAGCGATGCCCGGAAAATCTTAAGGACTTAAGTGATGGAAAATATCGCACTCGCCGATCCGGCAGCGCATTTGTCGATCTGGGCCCTGTTCATGCAGGCCGGCTGGGTGGTCAAGCTGGTGATGATCGGCCTGCTCTGCGCCTCGATCTGGACCTGGGCGATCATCATCGACAAGCTCGTCGCCTATAGCCGCATGCGCCTCGCCCTCAATCGCTTCGAGCAGGTCTTCTGGTCCGGGCAGTCGCTCGAAGACCTCTACCGCACGCTGGCCGACCGCAAGACCACCGGCATGGGCGCGATCTTCGTCGCCGCCATGCGCGAATGGAAGAAGAGCTTCGAAAAGGGCGCGAAGTCGCCGCTGGCGCTGCAAACCCGCATTGACAAGGCCATGGACCTGGCATTGACTCGCGAGATGGAAAGGCTGGAGGGACGCCTCGGCTTCCTCGCCACCACCGGCTCGGCCGCGCCCTTCATCGGCCTGTTCGGCACCGTCATCGGCATCATGACCTCGTTCCAGGCGATCGCCGCGTCGAAGAACACCAGCCTTTCGGTGGTGGCGCCCGGCATCGCGGAGGCGCTGCTGGCGACCGCGATCGGCCTGCTCGCGGCCATCCCCGCCGTCATCGCCTACAACAAACTGTCATCGGACGCGAACAAGCTCGCCGTGCGCATGGAAGGATTCTCGGACGAGTTCTCCGCCATACTCTCGCGCCAAATCGATGAAAAAGTAGCGCAGAAGGCCTGAGGAACGATCATGGGGATGTCTGCTGCTGGCGCAGGTGGCTCGGGGCGAGGCGGACGCGGCCATAGGCGCCGTGGCCGTCACCATGGCCTGATGTCGGAAATCAACGTCACGCCGATGGTCGACGTGATGCTGGTGCTGTTGATCATCTTCATGGTCGCGGCGCCGCTGCTCACCGTCGGAGTTCCGATCGATCTGCCGGACACGCAAGCCAAGGCGATGAATGTCGATACGCAGCCGATCACCGTCTCGATCGACGCCGCCGGCAAGATTTTCCTGCAGGAAACCGAGATCCCCATCGAGGAACTGGTGGCCAAGCTGCAGGCGATCTCGAAGACCGGCTATGACGAGCGCATCTTCATCCGCGGCGACAAGTCGACCGACTACGGCACGGCGATGAAGGTCATGGCCCGCATTTCAGCCGCCGGCTACAAGAATATCGGCTTGGTCTCGCTGCAGGAACAGGATCAGTAGACGCCAGATGCGCACGGGCCTCACCTCATCGGTGATCTTGCATGCGGTGGCGCTGGCCTTCGGGCTGTTCACGCTGTCCTCCCCGCCGGCCATGCCGGCCGCCGACGTGGAGTCGGTGGCGGTCGACATCGTGCCGATGGAGGCCATCGCCCAAACACTGCAGGGCGACAAGAAGGCGGTTATGCATGACAAGCCGGCGCCGGTTCCGACGAAGCGGCCGGATGTCGTTCCCAATGCCCAGAAGGTCGGCGAGAATACGGTCGACACCGATAAGGCAGTGACGGACGAAGCCAAGCCGAAGCCGGTCGAGAAGACTGCGGCGCCGCCGCCCGCACCGACGCCAACCGAGAAGCCTGCGGTCGAGGACGTGCCGAAGCCGCAGGAGAAGCCGAAGCCGACGCCCGCGACGGAAGTCGCGCCGACGCCGACGCCGAAGGAAGAGGTCAAGCCCGAGCCGGTCAAGCAGACGGAGCCCAAGCCGACGCCGGCCAAGGAACCGACGCCAACGCCCGACAAGACCGCCGCCATCCAGAAGGAAGAGGTCAAGCCGGACGCGGTGGCCGAGGCGATCTCGCAGGATCAGCCGACGGATGAGGCGAAGCTGCCGGATTCAGCGCCCGCGCCGGAAGCACGGCCGAAGCCGCAGCCGCAGCCGCAGCCGGCCCAGGCCGAGAGCGCCAAGGCGCCGGATCGCAAGGACGCGGAAAAGCCGGTGAAGGAAGCGTCTTCCAAGAAGAAGTCGGACGAGAAGCAGTTCAACGCCGACGAGATAACGGCGCTGCTCGATAAGCAGAAGCCATCCGGCGGCGGCGCCAAACGCTCGACACAGCAGGCTTCGCTGGGCGGCGAGAAGGATCAGGGCCAGAAG
>NZ_RZSB01000311.1:0-6560 GCF_004023285.1 Mesorhizobium sp. M2A.F.Ca.ET.067.02.1.1 | reverse complement strand
GTTCCCGGGCCTCGATGTCTCGCTGCGCGGCGCGGTGTCGATCGCCAGGCGCCTGCAGGATCCGCTGGCCGAGCTGGTCAAGATCGAGCCGAAGTCGATCGGCGTCGGCCAGTACCAGCACGATGTCGACCAGTACCGGCTCGGCCGCTCGCTCGAAGCGGTGGTCGAGGATGCGGTGAACGCCGTCGGCGTCGACCTCAACACGGCGTCGGCGCCGCTTTTGGCGCGCGTGTCGGGATTGGGGCCGTCGCTGGCCGAGGCGATCGTTGCGCATCGCGATGCGGCCGGGCCGTTTGCCAGTCGCAAGGATCTGCTCAAGGTGGCGCGGCTCGGGCCGCGCGCCTTCGAGCAAAGCGCCGGCTTCCTGCGCATTCCGAATGGCGCGGAGCCGCTCGATGCGTCCTCGGTGCACCCGGAAGCCTATGGCGTGGCAAAGAAGATCGTTGCCGCTTGCGGCCGCGACGTGCGCGCGCTGCTAGGTGACAGTGCCGCGCTCAAGGCGCTGGATCCACGCGTCTTCGTCGATGAGCGCTTCGGCCTGCCGACGGTGCGCGACATCATCGCCGAATTGGAAAAGCCCGGACGCGATCCGCGCCCCGGCTTCAAGACCGCGACTTTTGCCGAGGGCGTCGACGACATTAAGGATTTGAAGCCAGGCATGCTGCTCGAAGGCACCGTCACCAATGTCGCGGCCTTCGGCGCCTTCGTCGACATCGGCGTGCACCAGGACGGGCTGGTGCATGTCTCGCAACTCGCCGACCGCTTCATCAAGGACGCGCATGAGGTGGTAAAAGCCGGCGACGTGGTGAAGGTGCGGGTCGTCGATGTCGACATCAAACGCAAGCGCATCGGGCTGTCGATGCGCAAGGATGGCGGCGAAGGCGGCGCGCTGCGTGGCGGCCAGCGCGATCACGGCGGCGGCAAGCCCGCCCCGCGCTCGCCGGCGCCGCAGCGCCAGCCGGAAAAGCCTTCGCAGGGCGCGTTCGGCGCGGCGCTCGCCGAGGCGATGAAGCGGAAGTAGCTACCAGGCGAGGACAGCCGGCTCCTTGCCGATCTGGGCCAGCAGCCAGTCGCGAAAGCTGGCAACCGGCGGATGTCCTCGCTTGTCATTCGGCACGACCAGATAATAGGCGCTGCGGCTCTGCATCGGTTGGCCGGGCGCCGGCAGCAACTGGCCGCGCTGCAATTCGCCTGAGATCAGGATTTCCGGCAGCAGCGCCACGCCAAGGCCGGCCATGCAGGCCTGCGCAACCGTTCCGAACTGCTCGAACTGCATGCCGGGCCCGGTCGGCGCCTCGAGCCCCTGGTGTTCGAACCATTCACTCCACGCGCCGGGGCGGGTCGCCATATGCAGCAGCGGCAGGCGGCTGATGTCGGCCGGGGTGGCGATGTCGCGGGTGGCGAGAAATCCGGGCGAGACCACCGGCATCACGGTCTCGCGCATCAGAAGCGTGCAGTCAGCGTCCGGCCAGTCGGGCATGCCGTGATGAATGGCGGCGTCGAGCCGTTCGCGGGCGAAGTCGAACCGTCCGATGCGGGTGGCGAAGTTGATGGTGATATCGGGGTGGCGCGTTACGAAATCCGGGATCAGCGGCATCAGCCAGCGCGTGCCGAAGGTCGGCAGGATGGCAAGGTTCAAGGCGCCGTTATGCCGATTGCTCATCAATCCGAGTGCTGCGTCGCGCAACTGGCCAAGTGCGGAGCGCACCGCTTCGGCATAGATTTCGCCCGCCGCGGATAAGCGGACATTGCGGCTGTCGCGCTCGAATAGCCGCCGGCCGAACTGTTCTTCCAACAGGTTGATCTGCCGGCTGACGGCGCCCTGAGTCAAATCGAGCTCGCGCGCGGCGGCGGTGAAGGAGCCAAGCCGCGCCACCGCCTCGAAGGCGGCAAGCGCGGGGGTGTTCGGCAAGAGGCGGCGCTGAACGTTCATGATCCATTACTAACGCTCATTGATCCGCGATGCAATTTCGTTTGATTTTTCGCGTGCGCAAGCGGATAAGCCGGACACATCAAAAATACTGGGAGCCCGAGGCCATGGCCGCCGATAAGAACGCTTTCGTGTGGAATGATCCCTTCCTGATCGAGGACCAGCTTTCCGAGGATGAGCGCATGGTGCGCGACGGCGCAGCCGCCTTCGCCGCCGACAAACTCGCGCCGCGCATCGAGGAAGCCTATGCCGACGAGAAGACCGATCCCTCGATCTTCCGCGAGATGGGCCAGGCGGGTCTGCTCGGCATCACCATCCCGGAGGAATATGGCGGGCTCGGCGCCGGATACGTGACCTATGGGCTGGTGGCGCGCGAGGTCGAACGCATCGATTCCGGCTACCGCTCGATGATGAGCGTGCAGTCGTCGCTGGTCATGTATCCGATCCATGCCTATGGCTCGGAAGTGCAGCGCAAGAAATACCTGCCGAAGCTGGCGTCGGGGGAATGGATCGGCTGCTTCGGCCTGACCGAGCCGGATGCCGGCTCCGACCCGGGCGGCATGAAGACGCGCGCCGAGAAGACCGCCAACGGCTACAAGCTCTCCGGCTCCAAGATGTGGATCTCCAACGCGCCGATCGCCGATGTGTTCGTCGTCTGGGCGAAGCTGAAGGGTGAGAACGGCAAGGACGAGATCCGCGGCTTCGTGCTGGAAAAGGGCATGAAGGGCCTGTCGGCGCCGAAGATCGGCGGCAAGCTCTCGCTGCGCGCCTCGATCACCGGCGAGGTGGTGCTGGAAGGTGTCGAGGTCGGCGAAGAGGCGCTGCTGCCCAACGCCAGGGGTCTTGGCGGCCCGTTCGGCTGCCTCAACCGGGCGCGTTACGGCATCTCCTGGGGCTCGATGGGCGCCGCCGAGGATTGCTGGCACCGGGCGCGGCAATACGGCCTCGACAGAAAACAGTTCGGCAAGCCGCTCGCCGGCACGCAGCTCTTCCAGAAGAAGCTCGCCGACATGCAGACGGAGATCGCGCTTGGACTGCAGGGCTCATTGCGCGTCGGCCGGCTGATGGACGAGGGCAAGATGGCGCCGGAGATGATCTCGATCGTCAAGCGCAACAATTGCGGCAAGGCGCTCGACATCGCCCGCCAGGCCCGCGACATGCATGGCGGCAACGGCATCCAGATCGGCTACCACGTCATGCGCCACGCGCAGAACCTGGAGACGGTGAACACCTATGAGGGCACGCATGACGTGCATGCGCTGATCCTCGGAAGGGCGCAAACCGGCATCCAGGCGTTTTTCTAAGCCGGCAAGGCTGCTTAAATTAGTTGCAGCGCAACATCTCTGCTTGGAGAATGGCCAGCATCTATGTCAGGGTTCGGCGGAGTGAAACGCCGAACTCCGGGGTACCATGGCAATTCTGGCAGCCGTTCATCACCTGACCCACTACAAATATGACCGGCCGGTGGTGCTTGGTCCCCAGGTGATCAGGCTGCAGCCGGCGCCGCATTCGCGCACCAAGGTGCTCAGCCATTCGCTGAAGGTCGAGCCGAAGAACCACTTCGTCAACCTGCAGCAGGATCCCTACGGCAATTTCCTCGCCCGCTTCGTCTTCCCTGAGCCGGTGACCGAACTCAAGATCGAAGTCGACCTAGTCGCCGACATGACGGTCTACAACCCGTTCGATTTCTTCGTTGAGGAGAGCGCCGAGACCTTTCCGTTCGACTATCCGGAAGAAATCAAGGAAGACCTCGCCATCTACCGGACGCCAGAGCCGGCGGGACCCTTGCTGTCGAAATTCCTGGAAAGCATCGACCGCAGCCCGACAAACACCGTCAATTTCCTGGTCGATCTCAATGCTAGGCTGCAGCGCGAGATCGCCTATATCGTGCGCATGGAGACAGGCGTGTTCTCGCCGGAGGAGACGCTTGCCGCTGCCAAGGGCTCGTGCCGGGATTCGAGCTGGCTGCTGGTGCAGATCCTGCGCAATCTCGGCATCGCCGCACGCTTCGTCTCCGGCTATCTGATCCAGCTCAAGCCCGATCTGGTGTCGCTCGATGGGCCGTCCGGAACGTCGGTCGATTTCACCGACCTGCACGCCTGGTGCGAGGTCTATATTCCAGGCGCCGGCTGGATCGGTTTCGATCCGACTTCCGGCCTGCTCACCGGCGAGAGCCATGTGCCGCTGGCAGCGACGCCGCATTATCGCAATGCAGCACCCATCTCCGGCATGGCGAGCTTCGCCAATGTCGATTTTGGCTTCGACATGCGGGTCGACCGCATCGCCGAGCATCCGCGCATCACCAAGCCGTTCTCGGATGAGAGCTGGAAAGCGCTCGATGCTCTTGGCAACAAGGTCGATGCCGTTCTGCGCGAGCAGGACGTGCGGCTCACCATGGGCGGCGAGCCGACCTTCGTGTCGATCGACGATTTCGAATCCGCCGAATGGAACACCGCCGCCGTCGGCCCGACCAAGCGTGACAAGGCGGACCAGCTCATCCGCCGGCTGCGCGAGCGCTTCGCGCCGGGCGGTTTCCTGCATTATGGCCAGGGCAAGTGGTATCCGGGAGAGAGCCTGCCGCGCTGGACCTTCTCGCTCTACTGGCGCACCGACGGCGAGCCGGTGTGGCGCGACCCGTCGCTGATCGCGCGCGAGAATGGCAATGCCGCGATCGGTCCCGAACAGGCCGAAAGCCTGCTCACGGCGATCGCCGGCGAGCTCGGCATCGACAAGGCGATGGTGAGCGAGGCCTATGAAGATCCGGCCGAATGGCTGCTCAAGGAAGGCAAGCTGCCGGACAATGTCGATCCGTCCAATTCGAAGCTGGAAGACCCGGAAGAGCGCAGCCGCATGGCGCGTGTTTTCGAGCGCGGGCTGACCAAGCCGTCGGGTTATGTGCTGCCGGTGCAGCGATGGAACAGCCAGGCCGCTGGCCAGCGCTGGCGCTCGGAGAAATGGAAGACGAGGCGCGGCCGCCTGTTCCTGGTGCCGGGCGACTCCCCGGTCGGCTATCGCCTGCCGCTCGGCACACTGCCTTATGTTCCGCCGGCGCAATTCCCGTATATCGTGCCGGTCGATCCCTCCGTGCCGCGTGGCGCGCTGCCGACGCGCGAGGCCATCTTGCCCCAGCCGTCGCCAGCTGAATTGGAAGGCGCGGACGAAATGGCACGCCGCCAGCAGACCGTGTCTTTCACCGCTGCGAGCGCACAGCAGGACCGCGTCGAGCAGCAACTGACGGAGATCGGCGGCGCGGTGCGCACGGCGCTCACCGTCGAGCCGCGCGACGGCCGGCTCTGCGTATTCATGCCGCCGGTCGAGGCGTTGGAGGACTATCTCGAACTGGTGGCGGCGGCGGAGAACGCGGCGAAGGCCATCGGCCTGCCGGTGCATATCGAAGGCTACGCCCCGCCGCACGATCCGCGCCTCAACGTCATCCGCGTGGCGCCGGATCCCGGCGTCATCGAGGTGAACATCCACCCGGCCGCCAACTGGACCGAATGCGTCGCCACCACTACCGCGATCTACGAGGAAGCACGGCAGTCGCGGCTCGGCACCGACAAGTTCATGATCGATGGCCGCCATACCGGAACCGGCGGCGGCAACCATGTCGTGGTCGGCGGCGCGACGCCCAATGACAGCCCGTTCCTGCGCCGGCCCGACCTGTTGAAGAGCCTGGTGCTGCAATGGCAGCGGCATCCGTCGCTGTCCTATATGTTTTCCGGCCTGTTCATCGGTCCGACCAGCCAGGCGCCGCGCTTCGACGAGGCGCGGCACGATTCACTTTACGAGCTGGAGATCGCGCTGGCGCAGGTGCCTCATCCGGACAAGGGCAATGCACCGTTGCCATGGCTGGTCGACCGGCTATTCCGCAACCTCCTGACCGACGTGACCGGCAATACGCACCGTTCGGAAATCTGCATCGACAAATTGTTCTCGCCGGACGGCCCGACCGGCCGGCTGGGACTGGTCGAATTCCGCGGCTTCGAGATGCCGCCCAATGCGCGCATGAGCCTCGCCCAGCAGTTGCTGGTCCGCGCGATCATCGCCCGCGCCTGGAAGAACCCGCTCGACGGACGCTTCGTGCGCTGGGGCACGTCGCTGCACGACCGCTTCATGCTGCCGCATTTCGTCTGGGCGGATTTTCTCGACGTGCTGGAGGACCTGCAGCTCAACGGCTTCGACTTCCGCCCCGAATGGTTCGCGGCCCAGCTCGAGTTCCGCTTCCCCTTCTGCGGCGAGGTTCAGCATGCCGGCGTGAAGCTGGAGCTCAGGCAGGCGCTGGAGCCCTGGCATGTGATGGGCGAGCAGGGCGCGATCGGCGGCACGGTACGCTTCGTCGATTCCTCGGTCGAGCGGCTGCAGGTGCGGACGGAAGGCCTCAATCCGGAGCGTCACGCCATCGTCTGCAACGGCCGCATCGTGCCGATGAAGGTTACCGACACCAGAGAGGTCGCGGTGGCCGGCGTGCGCTTCAAGGCCTGGCAGCCGGCCTCCGGGCTGCATCCGGCGCTGCCGGTCAACACGCCGCTGGTCTTCGACATCTATGACCGCTGGTCGGGCCGCTCGGTCGGTGGCTGCGTCTATCACGTCGCGCATCCGGGCGGCCGCAACTACGACACCTTCCCGGTCA
>NZ_RZSB01000310.1:0-6578 GCF_004023285.1 Mesorhizobium sp. M2A.F.Ca.ET.067.02.1.1 | reverse complement strand
GGCTGGGCGTTGGCGGTCAGCGTCAGCGTCTCTTCCGGGCCTTCCCAGATCAGTTTCGACAGGTTTTCGCCGAGCGCGGCGTCCACTTCCTCGAAGACGCGGCGCGCTTCCGGGAATTGATCGGCGAGGTCCTTGCCCATGCCGACGGCCTGGCTGCCCTGTCCCGGAAAGGTGAATGCGACGGCCATTTTGGTCTCTCCAGAGGCTGGTTTTTCCCTGCCTCTGGCGCAAGGCGGACGGCCAAGTCAAGCCCGCGGGCATACCTTTAACCCGTCTTTCAGCCCGAAAACCCGACTGACTCCCTGTTCCAAAAGGCTTTTTGGCGATCACACCTGATGAAAACCGCTCACGTTTGGTTTGCTGGCTCTTCTTATTTCCGCCACAGGCGCTAGCTTTGCGTGACACTTTGATGACAGAGCCGTGACGCGCGTGGAAGGCGTGTTGCAAGGGCCCGGGGGAGTTTAGTGGCAAGGATCAGGAAAGGCGCGGCCAAGCCCGTGCCGCAATTTTTGGAAGACGATCCGTCCACCGGCTACCTGCCGGGGCGACCCTGGCCGACTGTACGCTACGGTCTGGCGACGCTTCTTGCCGCCGCCCTGCTCGTCTTCGCGATCGAATGGATCGTGCGCGGCGATTTCTTCGGCACGGTCGATTTCTTCCTGCAGCCCTTCAAGCCGGGCTGGACCACCATCATCGTCTTCGCGTTGGTGCTGGTCGGGCTGGACGCCGTGATTGGCCGCAGCCACCAGAGCCTGATGATCGTGGCGCCGCTGACGCTGGCGCTCGCCTTTGTCGGTCACCAGAAATCGCATTATCTCGGCGATCCGCTCTATCCGACCGATTTCCTGTTTGCCCGCCAGATCATGGCGCTGATGCCGCTTTTGGTGCGCGAACGGCCATGGACGGCCATCATGCTGGCCGCGGCAATCGTCGGCGGGCTGGCGCTGCTGGTCTATGGCTGGCGGGCCTGGCGCCGGCGGGTGCCGATCCTCAGCCGCAAGGGCCGCCTGGCGCGGCTGGCGCTGGCCGTGCCGCTGCTCGCCTTCTTCGTCTCGATCATGGACTACGCCACCTTCTCGTGGACGCGCGACCGGCTGCAGATCATCCCGATCATGTGGGACCAGAAGGAAAACTACGCCTCGAACGGTTTTGCGCTGGCCTTCGCGATGAATGTGCCGATGGCGCATGTCTCGGCGCCGCCCGGTTATTCCGAAAAGGCGATGGCCGCGATCCAGCGCACCGACGTCGCTGCTTCGGTGCCGGCCGACAAGCCGGATATCGTCGTGGTGATGAGCGAATCCTTCTGGGATCCGACGCGACTGCCTGGCGTCACCATCAAGCCCGACCCGATACCGACCGTGCGCGCCTTGCGCTCCGGCTCGATGTTCTCGCCCGAGTTCGGCGGCATGACCGCCAATATCGAATTCGAGGCGCTGACCGGCTTCTCCAACGCCTTCCTGCCGGCCGGCTCGATCCCCTACCAGCAATATGTGCGCACCCCGACGCCCTCGCTGGCGACCTTCCTGAAGAGCGAGGGCTACCGGGCGCGCGCCATCCATCCCGGCACCAACTGGTTCTGGAACCGCGGCGCCGTCTATGCCGATTTCGGCTTCAGCGATTTCCGTTCCGAGGAGACGCTGCCGCCGATGGAAAAGCGCGGGCCGCTGGCGTCCGACGCGGCGATGACCGATGAGATCATCCGCGAGGCCGACGCCAGCGACGATCCGGTGTTCCTGTTCGCCGTCAGCCTGCAGAACCATGGCCCTTACGAGCCCTACCGCTATTACAATCCGACGCATTCGGTCGAGGCGCCGATCAGTTCCTGGGCGCGGGAATCGCTGCTTTCCTACGCCGAGGGCTCGGCCGACGCCGACCATGGCCTGCAGCGGCTGATCGACTGGGCGAAGAAGCGTGAGCGGCCGACCATCATCGCCTTCTTCGGCGACCACCTGCCGCCGCTCGGACCCGTCTATGTCGAGACCGGCTTCCTCAAGGACAATGTCGCGCCGCGCAAGGAGCCTAGCGACGCCGCGCTCGAGCACCACGACACGCCATTGGTGATCTGGTCGAACCGCTCCGGTCCGGTGCAGAACGTGGGCGCGGTGAGCCCGGCCTTCCTGCCCTACCACATCCTGACCACGGCCGGCATCACGCATCCGTACTACACCGGCTTCCTCGGCGCGCTGCGCGAACATTACCGGGTGGTCGACCGCAACCTGCTCCTGTCGCCCGAGGGCGAAGCGACGCCGGACTGGGCGCGGCAGAAGCAGATAGATCCGAAGATCAACGATTTCCGGCTCATCCAGTATGACATGATGTTCGGCAAACGCCTCTCGGCGCCCGACTTCTTCCCCGAGACGGTGAACAAGCTCGTCGCGCATACGAGCTGAGATCGGCCACCATTCCGCAGGCGTCGGAGAAATCAGGCCCTGCGGCATTGTGGAATCCTGGATCCTGGCTGCCGGCCTTGCGTTCCCGCGAAATTGCTATATAGACGCCCGCAATCTGCCGGTCCTTGCTGGGGGCTGAACGGAGGGCCGTGGCTTTTCGAAGCCGCGACACGAAGCCAGAAGCGCTTTTAGCCTCCCGTGTCTCCGCTCTCGACCGTCTCGCGATGCTCCTTTCTTCCCCGCTTTGTCGGGTCAGACAAGTTGCAGAGGCTTAGCCGCGAGGGCCGGACAGAGAAACGAAGAAAGGCAGAAAGACATAATGGCTCTTTACGAACATGTGTTTCTTGCCCGGCAGGACCTGTCGCAGCAGCAGGTTGACGCGCTTGTCGAACAGTACAAGGGCGTCATCACCGCGAATGGCGGCTCGGTCGGCCGGATCGAGAACTGGGGACTGAAGTCCCTCACCTACCGGGTCAAGAAGAACCGGAAGGCTTACTACACGCTGATGGACATCACCTGCCCGCCGGCCGCGCTCAACGAGATGGAGCGCCAGATGGGTCTGTCGGAAGACGTCCTTCGCTTCCTCACCGTCAAGGTGGAAGCGCATGAGGAAGGCGCTTCGGCGATGATGCAGAAGCGCGAAGAGCGCTCCGAGCGCGGCGGCTTCGGCGACCGCGACCGTGGCGACCGGGGCCCGCGTTCCTTCGGTGACCGCGACCGCGGCGACCGTGGTCCGCGTTCGTTCGGCGACCGTGACGGCGGCGACCGTGGTCCGCGCCGTCCGCGCGAAAGCTCTGAAGGGGGTGCAGAATAATGGTCGACATCAACCAGATCCCGACCCGGCGCCCGTTCCATCGCCGCCGCAAGACCTGCCCGTTCTCCGGCGCCAATGCGCCCAAGATCGACTATAAGGACGTGCGTCTGCTGCAGCGCTACATTTCCGAGCGCGGCAAGATCGTGCCCTCGCGCATCACCGCCGTCAGCCAGAAGAAGCAGCGCGAGCTCGCCAAGGCGATCAAGCGCGCCCGCTTCCTCGGCCTGCTGCCCTACGTGGTTCGCTAAAAATCGAGCGGGCGGTTCGCCGCCCGCTTCCACCTCCGCGGCGACGGGCGCCGCGAGGTTTGAAATCAAATCCCGAGTTGGGGCCTGTTGCCTCTAACTGCCCAGACAGGCAGGACAGCGACAAAAGCGGCAACGCCGCCAAGCTTGCTGACCTGTTCCAATCACTCAGCGTCGATCCTCGATCGACGCCCAGACGAAGGAACGAAACCATGGAAGTCATTCTCCTCGAGCGCATTTCCCGCCTCGGCCAGATGGGCGAGACCGTGAAGGTCAAGGACGGGTTCGCCCGCAATTTCCTGCTCCCGCAGGGCAAGGCGCTGCGCGCCAACGAAGCCAACAAGAAGAAGTTCGAGGGCCAGCGCGCCCAGCTCGAAGCCCGCAACCTGGAGCGCAAGTCTGAAGCCTCCAAGATCGCCGAGACGCTCGACGGCAAGAGCTTCATCGTTGTGCGCTCGGCCGGCGAGACCGGCCAGCTCTACGGTTCGGTGTCGACCCGCGATATCGCCGATCTGCTCACCGCCGAAGGCTTCACCGTCAACCGCAACCAGATCGAGCTCAACCAGCCGATCAAGACCATCGGCCTCTCCAACGTGGCGATCGCGCTGCATCCGGAAGTCGAGGTCACCGTGACGCTCAACGTCGCCCGTTCGGCCGACGAGGCGGAACGCCAGGCCAAGGGCGAGACGCTGACCACCGCCGAAGCCATCTATGGCGAGGACATCAACGACAACGCCCGGCCGGAGAATTTCTTCGACCCGAACGCCGAATTCGAAGGCGGCGAAGAGAACGCCTGATCACTGCATTTCCGAAGCATCGCTTCGGCTCGCAGACGTCCAGGATTTCTGGACCAACGCCCGGGTCTCAGACCCGGGCTTTTTTGTGCCAAAAGGAACTTTTCGACACCCCATATCTTGTGCACATTACAGCGTAGCGCGTCGATTGGACGCGGGCGATGTGCTGTGGCATCTTCGCTTAGGCATTCCAGTCTGATTACCGGGTGATCCGACTGAGGGGACATTTGGTCATGAACATCCTGTTGAAACACGTTCTCGAACGCCTGGTGCGGGTCGGCGACCTCAAGGTGACGGGCCCAAAGGGCACGACGCACAAGTTCGGCGACGGCAGCGGCGAGCCGGTGCATATCCACATCAAGACGTCGCATGCCGAGCGCGCCATCACCTTCGATCCGATGCTGGCGGTGCCCGAGGCCTATATGGACGGCGAGCTGGATGTGCTGGAGGGCGGCGTTCTGGGGCTGATGCGCATCGCGTTCCAGAACATGGGCTCAAGCGGCATCGACGTGTCCTGGTCGAAGGCGATCGAGGGTCTGCGCCATGCCTTCCGCCGGCTGCAGCAGATCAACACCGCCGCGCGCTCGCGCCGCAATGTGCAGCGCCACTACGACCTGTCGGGCGAGCTCTACAAGCTCTTCCTCGACGAGGACATGCAGTATTCCTGCGCCTATTTCGAGCAGCCCGACATGACGCTGGACGAAGCGCAGCTTGCCAAGAAGCGCCACATCGCCGCCAAGCTGCGGCTCAAGGCTGGCCAGACGGTGCTCGACATCGGCTCCGGCTGGGGCGGGCTCGGCCTCTATCTCGCAAAGATCTTCGACGTCGACGTGCAGGGCGTCACGCTGTCCACCGAGCAGCATGGTGTCGCCACCGACCGCGCGCATGCGCAAGGCCTGCAGGACCGGGTGCATTTCGAGCTCAAGGACTATCGGCACATCAACGAGCGCTTCGACCGCATCGTCTCGGTCGGCATGTTCGAGCATGTCGGCGTCAACCATTACCGAACCTTCTTCGACAAGACCGCGACGCTGCTCAAGCCAGACGGCGTGATGCTGCTCCACACGATCGGCCGTTCCGGCGTGCCGTGGGCGACCAGCGCCTTCGTCCGCAAATACATTTTCCCGGGCGGTTACATCCCGGCGATGTCGGAGGTGATGCCGGCGATCGAGAAGTCGGGCCTGGTGGTGACGGACATAGAAATCCTGCGGCTGCACTATGCCGACACGCTGAAGCATTGGGGCGCCCGCTTCGCTGCCAACCGCGACAAGGCGAAGGCGATCTATGACGAGCGCTTCTGTCGGATGTGGGAGTTCTATCTCGCCGCCTCGGAGGCCGCCTTCCGCTGGCAGGACCTGGTGATCTTCCAGTTCCAGCTCGCCAAGAAGAACGACACGCTGCCGGTGACCCGCGACTATATCGCCAAGTGCGAGAAGGCGTTGGAGTTGCGCGACCACGGCCATCCGGAGCCGGAAGCGCCTGCCGCCCGGCCGGCCAAGCCGACGCGCAGGCGCAAGGCGGTGGAGTAGGCACGCATTGCCGCTTGCCATTGCGCGGTGACGCTATGAAAAAGGTCTCGTTCGCGAGACCTTTTTTCATGACCTATCTCATCTGTATCGCCGCAGCGCTTGCCGAGATCGCCGGCTGCTTCTCGTTCTGGGCGTGGTGGCGGCTGGAGAAGTCGCCGCTCTGGCTTCTCCCCGGCCTCGTCTCGCTCGCGCTGTTCGCCTTCCTGCTGTCGCTGGTCGACACCAACGCGGCTGGCCGCGCCTATGCCGCCTATGGCGGCATCTACATCGCGGCTTCGCTTGGCTGGCTGTGGCTGGTCGAAGGCGTGCGTCCCGACCGCTGGGACCTGGCGGGCGCGGCGCTCTGCATCATCGGCGCCTCCGTCATCCTGCTTGCGCCGCGCGGGATTTGAGCGATGGAGCTTCCTGCCCAGCTGCGCCAAGGCGTTGACAGCCTGCTCGAGAAGGTGCCGCTTGCGGCGCTAAAGCAGGCGGCAAGGACGCTGTCCGAACGCTACCGCGCCGAGCTTCGCGACGGCCGCCTGCATATGGGCGAGGAGATGGCGGTCAAGGCCTATCTGGCGACGCGGCTGCCCGCCACCTACGCCGCGGTGCGCGCCAGCCTCGACGCGCTTGCCGATGCGCGGCCGGATTTCCAGCCGAGGACCCTGCTCGACATCGGCGCCGGGCCTGGCACGATGCTTTGGGCCACGGCAGACGCCTGGCCGGAGCTGGGACAGGCGATGCTGGTCGAGGCAAGCGCCGCGGCGCGCAAGGTCGGGCAGTCGCTTGCAGCCGGCACGATCGCCGCCCGCACCGAATGGGTC